>JAJZOA010000098.1 GCA_021852225.1 Planctomycetota bacterium | reverse complement strand
CTGCGGCCACGGCCTTCCATTCTCATTGTCCAGCCCTCCCGCCAACCATAAATTTCCAACGGTGCAGCGCGGGTTCGTAGCCGTAATGAACGCCGGCGGGTATTTCAGACTTGGCCAAGTTGAACGCGCCAATACCGCCCGCGTATATCCAGAAAATCACCAGGGGATTGTGCTTTTCACTTATTGCCGCTAAGGCCAACTGATACGCGGAATCAGAATCGGTTATTTCGTCGGTTGGAGTCATCAGGGCCACGGATACTCCGCCATTCTTATGGACATCAAGAATTTGCAATCCGCGGGAACTACAAAGGATGTGCAGAATACTAAAATGTTTTCGACCGTGGCCGTTCACCGGTTGAAAAAACACGCTGGAATGGGCATTCGCCTTCGATTCCACCGATTGCTGTCCCTGCAATTTGGCCAATTTCTTCATGGTGGTGGCCAGTTTAGCCCGCAGGGAACTCAGCGTGGCTTTGGTCTGTTGTGTGTAAATTGCCTGCTGGGACTCGATGCGGGCCTGAAGGCTTGATAGTTCAACCGTCCGCACGTTGGCATCCTGTCTGGCCCGGCGCATTGCTGCGCGTGCGGCGTGCAACAGCAGCAGCAGTTGCGGATCGCGCCGATCGCGCATCTTGGAAAGCTCTGATTCAATGGAACTGGCAATATGGGCTGTACTTTGCGCCTCCGCCTGGAGCTGGCGCAAAGCCCTCGTTTTGGCTTGGATAATCTTCTTATAATCCGTCAGGCGCGTCGCGGATTGCAGCAGAAAGATCATTACAAGAATGAAGATCAGCAGACCAATCGTGCAGGCCAAAATATCCAAGAATGAAAAATTAAATATTTCCACCTGGCGGGCATTTCTGCGATATGCCATGGTTCAACTCCCGGCCTTGAGAGGTGGCGGGAACTGTTCCGAAGGTGCCGAATTTTGCGACGGGGCCATTTCCACGGCTTTGGCCGCGGTTTGCTCAGTCAGGCGTTCCAAGAGCTTCTGAATGCTTTGAAACAATCTGCGATTGTCATCGGCAGTGGGTTGATCATAGCCAAGCGTGGCTTTTTGCAGCAGATTCTCGGCACAATATTCATCAATGGCGGCCAGCAGGTGATCTTCACGCCGCTGGATGATGCTCATAATGAGCATAAGAATCAGGCTCATAGTCAAGGCCAGCATGGTGGTTTGGAATGCCTGCCCCAGACCGTATGTGACGCCTTTAAGCGAATGTCGCAGACCGGAAAGGTTTGACGCATTTTGAATCAGCGTGCTGAAATTCTGCACGCCGGCGCTGATGCCCATGACGGTTCCGACAAATCCCAGTACGGGAATGGCCCAGATAATAAAACGCGGAGCGGCATAGCTGGATTCCATGGCCGCCAAGTCGGTTTCCGCGCGATAACGTAACAGGTCATCAAGTTTTTCCGCGGTTCCCAACTGGGTAAACCGCATCAGCGCATGGCGGATTCGGGACACCAACAGCCGCTTTTTTGGGTCGGGGTTGAGGCGATTAATACGGGCTAGAATTTTTCGGCTCATGGCGGCATCAATGATCTGGTTATGTTCCAGCGGCAGTAAATCCAGCTCAAAAACCGCAAACTCACGGTTAATAATCGGAAACTTCAGAGTCAGCATCCAGAACGCCACAAAGAACAGCAGCACGCATACGTAAGGAACCCAGCCATGGTTGAAGAACAGATAATACAGGGCGGATTGCGGAGGTAACAGAATCGGAGCCAACCCGAGAAAAGCCGCAGCGCACAGCACACCCAATCCGATGGCCAGCATGGCCAGGCGATCAGCGAATAATCCGTTGCGATGTGCGGGCAACGTAACGCCGTCACAAAATTCACAGCGTGCGGCCTGAGTTTGGGCGTCAATTTTCAGTTCGCCGCCGCAGGTTTTACAGGTTGCAAAGGTCATAAAACGCTCCAAATACAATCACAGTTTCGGCTATGCCCGATCTCGCCAGGGCTAACATCAATAGTGCACCCTTATTTTAAAAAGACCGCCGGTTCCATTTTCCTGGAAGCAGTCCGATTTCCGCATCAGCAGTTGGATGGTGGCTCGCCCATGGGAGAACTGATTTACAAGGTCACACGAGGCGATGAGCACCAAGGCCCGTGGGTGTATCACTGCGTCTGAATCGCCAAACCGCTTAATCCCGTAATCTACCACGACTCCGCAATACGGCACGGCCATCGCCGACATGCACTTCGCGACGGCACCAATGTTGTTGGCGACGTAGGCCCGAAAGACCATCCTCGCCCGCTTCATGCTGCTTGTCCTAAGGCTGTTGTACAGTTCGGTGCTGTCGATGAAAACCAATCCGGCCACGCCTCCGCGGTGGCGATAGAACCTTACCATCGGCGTGTTAGTTCCGAGCTTATTCTGGTGGTCGAACCCAGCGAGGCCGCCCCCCGCAAGCGGCATCCCGGCGAGCATTTTGATGATGGATTTTCGGCCCTTTTCCATAATTCGCCATTCGGATTGCACGAACCGGTGCGGATAAATTGTGGCCATCTCCGCATGCCATCGCGGAAGTGTCGAGGCCGCCTGGGTGCCCGAAATGGTTACGTGGGAACTGATTCCATCGTCGGTTAAGGTGGATTCGGCCTCCGAGGACGTGGTATCCGCGCTAAGTCCTCGGAACCCCGGAAGCGCCGCTGCAACGGGATTTGGTCCGCCCACCGCCGGGGCCGCCACCTTGACCGCCGCCCTTAATTGATTTAATAAATCCGTCGCTACCGATGGCCCCGCTGTTCTCCTCGGTGGCAGCGGCGCAGGTTCGGGGGCCGTAGTGTGCGGAGTTGGAGTGACTGTTGCTCCCGCCTTCCCACCTGGCCCGCTTGCCGTCGGCTTGGCCGTGGCTATCACCGCGGACCCTGTAGCCGTCACCTTGGCTCCCGCAGCTTTCACCATGTGGGCCGGCGTTATAGCTGGTTTGGCCCGAGACGGGGTCGTATTTGGCTTCAACACCACATAACCCACCACCAACGTTAAAAACAGCGCCGCAGCCACAACTAAAGCGCTTATGGTGATCCATTTTCCCCTTCCCCTTGCGGCAACATTTAGCGGGGTTGCGGAATCTGGCATGGCCCGTGCAACCACCGGCACGGCGCTCTCCGGACTAAACGTTGTCGTCGGCCGTGCGTATTTGAATTTCTCATAGCGTCCCGGCACCTCAAACGCTGAGCCGCATTGCGGACAGTAATCCTCCTTGCCCGCTTCATCCATTGCGGACTCCAGTTCACCTTGGCATTGCGGGCAGCGGTAACTTAAGCTCCGGCCAACCAGTCGGGTTTTCTTTATCCGGTAGGGTGTGGTTCCCAGGCCCTCTTTCTTGGCACAGGCGTTGCAAACGAGATCGCCATCACAATTGCAGAGCATTGTCCGAGGGACATCGGCCTTACAAACGACACAAATGGCTGATTCACTGGCTGCTCCCGGTCCTGAAGTTGCCGGCGCTTTGGCGGCCGCCGCAGCCTCCACCGCGTGCTGCTTTGCCCTCGCACATTGTGCACAATAATAGTTTCCTGCAGCATCTTTGGTTCTCTTGACATGCGATACATCGGCGTGACACACAGAGCAAAATTTCTGGGGTCCACCGGGAACGTGGATCACATTTCCGCAGTGTTCACACTTGCCCTGCATTCCCGCCGCCGAATCCGGCACGGTTGCCAAGGTTCCACACTTGTGGCACACCACGGTAATCGGCATCCCAAACCCTTTCCCATTTCCCGAAAGTTGTAGGCTACCGCTTAAGCGTAATACATTTTTGGGTTCTGTCAAATAAGTCGGGCAGGCAAAATCGGCAATGCCTACGCTAAGTTGAGCGTCCTTACGTGGGGCTAAGAAAATTACCGCACCTATCTTATCGGCCGCCCAGGGCACCGTGGCGTTTTTTCCGACGGACGAATGCGGATGGAGGTCGCGAGCTGCGCCCAGCGGCTTCGAGGAGTTATCGCACCTTGTCGAGTCCGGTGTTAGCTTGATTTAGTTTATGTGTGGTTATATTCTTCCTTTTTGTAGCGGTTGTTTGGACATTGGGTTGCTGCCACGCGGCAGCGCGCGTTTTTACACGGCGTCACAATTCAAGGTGTTGTGAGCGGTAATGGTATCGGGTGCTT
>JAJZOA010000278.1 GCA_021852225.1 Planctomycetota bacterium | reverse complement strand
CCATCGCATCGGCACAAAACGGCAGCAGGTCCCGGAAACGCCACACTCCCGAATAATCCAGCGGAAAGCGCCGGTTCTGCCAGCGCTGCTGGAAATGACGCAGCGTGGCCGGCGGATTCGCTTTCGACCAGTCATATTCGATATCCAGCAGTTCGCCGCATTTTTGACATGATGTCAATGTCCGGCTCACATCAAAAGTTGAACCACACGAAGGATTAATGCACTTCTGGAACGCGGTCGTTTTCATGTTCCGGATTTTATACGCAAACGCCCGTACCGGCCAACCGCATCAGGCCGACGATCGCTTAAGCGGTTCCCCGGCACATGTGCCGGGGCGCAATAATTAGCCTACCACGGCCTTCACAGGTTCCCGCGCAGCCGCGGGCCAGTCCAGATGGCATCGCCAGTTGATATTGTCCAACTCCGGAAAATCGGTCCGGAAATGTACGCCGCGGGTTTCTCTGCGGGCGCGTGCGGCAACCGTAATCAGCCGCGCCACTTCCAGCATGTTCTGTAATTCCCATCCGGCCGGAGCCTCAAACACTTTATCCAGCACATAGTGCGACCAGAACTCAATTATTTCAATCGCCTCATCCAGTCGCGGGCCGTATCGCTCGATGCCCGCATTTCTCCAGAGCAGAGATTTAAGACTGCTTAATACATCGGCCATATCCAGTTCTGTCCGTTCCGAGTGGGGTATTTCCACGGTGATCCGCGGAATTTCAATCGGTCGCAACTGTCCGACAATGCGCGCCGCCGCATCTTCCCCCGCCCGTTTGCCGAATACCAGCGCCTCAATCAGCGAATTACTGGCCAGACGATTGGCTCCGTGCAGGCCGGTATAAGATGCTTCGCCTATGGCATAAAGATTTTCCACGCTCGTGCGGCCCGTTAAATCACATCGCACGCCACCGACCATATAATGGGCGCTGGGGTGAACGGGAATAGGCTGTTTGCCGGGATTAATTGCAAATTGCTGGCATACCTTATAAATGCTTGGAAAGCGGGCCTTAAAGCCATCCGTGCCCATGTGTCGGCAATCCAGAAATACATGGGTGGTGCCGGTTTTTGCCATCTGGGCCAGAATGCTCCGCGAAACCACGTCCCGCGGTGCGAGTTCCGCCATTGGATGGTAGGCCTTCATGAATTCTTCGCCAGCCCGGTCAATAAGTTTTGCTCCTTCGCCACGAACCGCTTCGCTTATCAGAAACCGCGCAGAACCCGCAATATAAATGGTGGTCGGATGGAATTGCACCATTTCCATGTCGCGCAATTCCGCCTGCGCACGCCAGGCCATAGCGTGCCCGTCCGCCGTCGCGATGGCCGGATTGGTGGTTTCACGGAACAGTGCCCCGGCCCCGCCGCTGGCCAACAGGGTCTGGTTCGCAAAAATCGCGAACATGCCGCGCTGCTGTGTCCAAGCCAAGGCGCCGACACACCGACCCTCAAGTGTGATCAGGTCCAGCACAAACGTATGTTCCAGAATGGATATCGCTTCGCGCTGCCTGGCCACCGCCAGCAGACTGTTGGCCAGTTCACGCCCTGTCGCATCGCCCAGCGCATGAATGATTCGCGCTGCCGAGTGGCCGCCTTCCCGACCGAAGGACAGTCGTCCGTCGGTTTCCCGGTCAAAGTTCGCTCCCCAGCTTATCAGTTCATCAATGCGCGCCGGTGCCTCCCGCACGACAGTCTCTACTGCGGCCCGTTCGCTTAACCCGCAGCCGGTCGCAAGGGTGTCGGCGATATGGCTTTCAAAACTGTCATCCGCCTTCATGACCGTCGCAATGCCACCCTGTGCATAAAACGTGTTCGATTCAGACAACTGCTGCTTGGATACCAGCAGTACCTCCGCGCTTTGGCTGGCCGCAATTGCCGCCCGCAGGCCCGCGACTCCGCTGCCTATTACCAGAATGTCGGTCACCACATGCGGCAAACGATGGCTTTTGAACGGATACAGATACCGGCGGTCCATTGAAACTCCTTTTACATTCACCTATGTTAGCCCGGAATGCCCGCAGATTCATCCGGCGCGTGGATCGGCTTATTCCGGAAGCACCCCGTTCTTGGCGGCATTTGCCCAACGGCTTGCAGCCGCAATTGTCGGTTCCTGATCAAAATAGGCAGACCCATATCCGGGGAACGCCATCCGGTTCCATCGCCGGATCCGATACTCCCTCGCCAGGCGGTTGGAGTCAATTTTGCAATCTTGTCGGCTCTTTTGCGTTACAATGGCGAAGGTGGGTCCGGCTTGGGAATTCACGCCGAGTCGCGCCCAAATGTGAAAGGTATCATCATGATGTCCAAAAAAAAAGCCGCTGCTATGCTGGCCGGGAAAAAATGTGCCCCCTGCGAAGGGGGCACCTCTCCGCTTACTCCCAAAGAGATCGCCAAACTTCTTAAATCGGTCCCGGAATGGCGGGTGGATGCCGATGTTCTAACCCGCGATTTTGAATTCCTGAATTTTCACCAGACCATGTCATTTGTAAACGCGGTCGCGTGGCTGGCCAATCTGGAAAACCATCATCCGGATATGCAGGTCGGCTATAGCCGCGTCCGCGTTGGCTTCAGTACCCACGCCATCAACGGTCTGTCACCGAACGACTTTATATGCGCCGCCAAAATCGACGCAATGCTCGCACTTTAATAAAGGATGCCATGGTCAACGAACCTTACAGCGGCCGAAGAGTGCTGATTCTTTCGGCGTCCGCCGGCGCGGGGCATATCCGTGCCGCGGATGCCATTTTGAAAATCTGTGCCGGTGATTCCCGCGTTGCCCAGGTAGAGCACTGGGACATGCTAAAGTACACCAACCGGCTTTTTCGGCATATCTATTCCCAGGTCTATCTGGATTTAATCAATCGTGCGCCAAAAATGCTTGGCTGGATATACGATACCACCGACACCCCCTGGCGAAACGAGAAAAAGCGGCTCGCCTTTGAAAAATTCAATGCCGGACCCTTTCTCAAGGCGGTCACCGCTTTTAACCCTGATTTAATCATTTGCACCCATTTTACGCCTTCCACTTTGGTGGGCTGGCTATATGAAGTTGGGCGCATTGCCGTGCGCCCGGCAATCTGCGTTACCGACTTTGACTGCCATGCCATGTGACTCACTCATATTTATCAGTATTATTTCCTGGCTTTGGAAGAAACACGCGTCCACATGCAGCGGCTCGGCATAGATGCAGCCCGTATGAAAGTCACCGGAATTCCCGTCGATCCGGCTTTTATGGAACCAATGGAAAAATCCGAAGCCCGTCGGCGCTGCTCACTTGATCCCGCCCTTTTTACTATTCTGGTTTCCGCCGGCGGTTATGGCGTTGGCCCTATTGAACTGCTGATTGCTGAAATTCTGCGACTTAAAATTCCCGTTCAGGTCGTCGTCATCGCTGGTCGAAGTCTGGAACTTAAAGCCACGCTCGATGAACTGGCCGCGCAACAAAATCCAAGCCAGCCGGTAAAACTGGTTCCCGTCGGATACACCACACACATGCACGAATTCATGGCCGCTGCGGATCTTCTTATTGGCAAGCCGGGTGGTCTGACCACCAGCGAAGCGATGGCCCGCAATTTGCCGGTCTGTATTGTCAATCCGATTCCCGGACAGGAGGAACGCAATTCCGATCATCTGCTGGAGCAAGGCGTCGCCATCCGCTGCAACAATTTGCCTACGCTTGCCTATAAAATCGAAAACCTTCTGGCCAATCCGGAGAGGCTTTCGGCAATGCGCGCGGCGACTCATGCCGTAGCCCGGCCTTCCGCAGCGCTGGATATTGTTCAAACTCTGCTGAACCTGCCGCAAGATCATCGCGTGGAAAAGCCGCGGCGATGGCCCTTTGCGGCTCGCAACGGAATGGCCCGCCGCATGACCGCCGCGCGCCTGCGGGCAAGCCGCCGAGCCAGTTCAAAGCGGCATCGTGACTGATCCGCTGCTCGTATTTCGCAAATTGTGCGCGGTTGCCACAATTCAGTTGCCGACGATTGCAGAAAAAAATGGCCCAGGCGCTGCACCGATTACGCCTGGGCCGGTACCATTTCCGATCACAAGACCGGCGGTACGCTCTTAAAACTGTTAGAAACTATCTCAAAACGGTGTATCGATGCTGGCGGCGATACCACAATAATC
>JAJZOA010000105.1 GCA_021852225.1 Planctomycetota bacterium | reverse complement strand
GCCGGCCGGCACGGCGGCAGAAGGTACGGAAATTTCCAAGATCGGTTTCGACTCCGGTCGCTGGTACCCGGCCTTAGTTCCCGGAACGGTACTGACCTCGCTGGTGGCGGCAAACACATTTCCGGATCCGCTTTTCGGGTTAAACAATCTGCAGATTCCCGAAGCCCTAAACAAATACAGTTGGTGGTACAGGAAAACGTTTACCCTGGGGCCCGTGCCGGCCGGCAGAAGAATATGGCTTCATGCCAATGGCATCAACTTCCGGGCGATGTTCTGGCTAAACGGCAAGCGGGCGGGACAGGTGACTGGTGCATTTATTCGCGGCGTTTTCGACGTCACGGATATGATTGTATCGGCGGGTGAAAATGCCCTGGCGGTACGGGTGGATCCAGCGCCACATCCCGGGTTGCCGCATGAAAAATCGTGGAACGTCAGTGCCAGTATCAATGGCGGCCAACCGACGCGCGATGGCCCGAATTTTTTCTGTACGGTTGGCTGGGACTGGATTTGCGGCATCCGCGATCGGAGCACCGGGATATGGGACCGGGTTTATTTGAAAAATACAGGTCCAGTGACGCTGGCCAATCCGTTTGTAAAGACCGAATTGCCGCTGCCGGATACAACGCACGCCACGCTTACGATAAAAGTGGATATTACCAATTCCAGTCCGCTGGTCCAAACAGGCATGCTGAAAGGTACGATAGAAGAAATTTCATTGGGCCGAACGGTGACACTGGGCCCCGGCGAAACACGAACCATAATGCTGGACGCAAAGGAATATCCGCAACTGGTCATGCGGAAGCCACGGCTGTGGTGGCCCAATGGTTATGGCGAGCCGAATCTGTACCAGTTAAAACTGGAATTTATGATCGATGGTGGCCCGAGCGATGAAGCGTCGATCGATTTTGGTGTTCGTACATTCACGTATGAAAAGCGTCCGGAACTTGTGATTTTGTGCAATGGCGAGCCGATTTTTGTTCGCGGTGGTGATTGGGGCCTGGATGACGCGATGAAAAAGCTGCCGGCCAATCGCATGCATGCCTGGATTCGCATGCACCAGTTGGCGAATTTGAACATGATCCGCAACTGGACCGGTGAAAGCAACAGTGAAGAATTTTTCGCACAGTGCGACCGGCACGGAATTATGGTGTGGACGGAATTCTGGATGGCGAATCCAGGAGATGGTCCGGCACCTGATGATCCGGGCGTGTTGCTGGCCAACGCGCGGGATACCATACTGCGGTATCGGCATCACCCATGCATTGCAATCTGGTGCGGTCGAAACGAAGGTCCGCCTCCGGCCATAATTAATTCGACATTAAATGCGATGGCGCAAGAACTTGATGGCACACGGTATTACCAGCCAGGATCGTCATTCGCGGGCGTCCAGAGCGGCGGCCCATATTTTTATGTCGAGCCTGAGTTTTATTTTCAGGCGGGATGCAACGGATTCAAGACCGAAATAGGCACGGTGAGCGTGCCAACTGTGGACAGTTTGCGAGCCACGATGCCCGAAGCGGACTTGTGGCCGCCGATAACGAATGTGTGGGCCTACCATGATTTTGCAAGGTTTGGCGCTCAAAATGTAATGACATATTTGAATACAACTAAAACACAATTTGGACCCTCCACCGGATCCGAAGACTGGAACCGAAAAGTGCAGATGTTGAATTATGCCGGCTATCGGGCCTTGTTTGAAGGCTATGCGCATAAGTTATGGCACAATGTCAGCGGCGTGATTACCTGGATGAGTCATCCCGCGCAGCGCAGCACCGTCTGGCAATTGTATGCCCACGACCTGGAGGCTCACGCATCTTTATATGGCGCACAAAAAGGGTGTCAGCCGCGGCATGTACAGTTTTGTCCGCTCGACCATTCAGTTGAAGTCGTCAATACGACGCTTACGCCCCTGGCTGGGGCAAAGGTAAGCGCAGCGGTGTTTACGCTGGATGGGCGGCAGGTGCATATCCAGGAAAATAATCTGGACCTTCCGGCGAATGCCCTGACTCATGCGTTTAATCTGCCGGCGGCAGAGGCTTTACCGCGCGCGTATCTGATCCGGTTAAAACTGCATGACGCCGCCGGAGCGGAATTATCTGACAATGCATACTGGCAGGGCAGAACGCCGCGGGACCTGCGGGCGATGAACCAGATGGCCCAGGTGCGGCCTGCCGGGAGATGCAGCTTGCAGCAGACGGGTTCGCGGGTGACCATTAAGGTGAAATTGTCGCACAGCCATCAGACTCCGGCCATTATGATAAAGCTGACGCCACGGCTGGGACCGGACCGCATTTTACCGGTATTTATGAGCGAAAATTATGTCACCCTTTTTCATGGCGAGTCGAAAACGATTACTATTGAATATGATATTGACCAGCTAACCAGTCCGGCCGCGGTAGCCGCCGATAGCCAACCCACACTGGAAATTACCGGCTGGAATATAGCCGGGCAGACGGTGCGGGCGGCGGGCGGGGCGTTCGGCGGCCTTTCCGACGAAACCAACAATTGGCAGATCGGTCCGTTTGTCCGCCCGGTCGGCGGCCAGCCGATTATTGTGCGCAATCCGCATGCGACTTTTTTGGATCCTGTGACGGGCAAAATTGTCCCGTGGGAGTTTTCTCATACGTTTAATCCGGCGGCCATCGCGCATGGGGGAAAGCTATATGTGCTGTACCGTGCGGAAGATAATTCCGGCAAAGGGATCGGGTCCTATACATCGCGCATTGGGCTGGCGTCAAGTTCTGACGGCGTCCATTTTCAGACCCGACCGGCTCCGGTACTTTATCCGAAACCCGGACCATTTGAACATTTCGAATGGCCCGGCGGCTGCGAAGACCCGCGCATCGTACAGTCACCGGATGGCACGTTTGTGTTAACGTTTACCGGCTGGAACAGAAAGATACCGCGGCTGTGTGCGGCCACGTCCCGCGACCTGCAGCACTGGAAGCATCATGGACCGGTATTTCGCGAGGCCTGGCATGGGCGGTTTTTAAATTACGGTTGTAAATCCGGATCGATCCTGACCAGACGGGTGGGGGACATGGTTGAGGCGGTGCGTGTCAACGACTGGTACTGGATGTACTGGTTGAATGGCAATTCCGTGGGTATCGCGCGATCCAAAGATCTATTGCAGTGGGAGCCGCTGCTGGATGAAACCAATGCGCCCGCCAATGTTCTGGAACCAAGTGGAGACGGTTTTGATTCCGCGCTAACCGAGCCAGGGCCACCAGCGCTGCTGACTGCCGCCGGAATTGTGCTGATATTCAACGGATCAACCGGCGGCCCTTATGCCGCGGGGCAGGCATTGTTTGCGGCCGACAATCCGGCCCGGCTGGTGGCGCGCAGTGGGGTTCCATTTTTCCGTCCCGAATTGCCGTGGGAAAAACATGGGCAATATGCCGGGGGAACAACATTTATGGAAGGGCTGGCCTGGTTCAAGGGACGATGGCATCTGTTTTATGGTGCCGCGGATACCTGTGTGGGCACAGCCATCGGGCCGGCGTAAGTACTGGGGGCCGACTGCTGTCTGATGCTGCTGGACATTCCGGGCATTGAACTGCAGCGTGGACCTGACCGCAGCCACGCGGCCGCGCCGCTTAACATTGAAATGCGGAAAACCGCGATGGGTAGTCAATTTGCAGGAACCTATGTGAATATGATGCATCCTACACAACCCGAAAGCGCCGCCCATGGAAACCAGGACAGACTTGCCGCGGCCACCGCCGCCTTAGTTGAAAACTGGAATCAGAATCTGCAAATTCTGGCCCCCAAAATCCACCATCCGGATCACTTCGTACCACTGGCACTTTATAAGAGCGGAATTTCCAAGGACGACCTTCGACCTATTCCCCTGTTTGATCTGCCCGCCGGCACCCCCGCCTGGATGGGAGAAAGCGACGCATGGGCCGTCCGCGTTGGTACAACGCGCCTGGAAAAACGGGCCCATATCAGCATCGCTCCGCCGGCGGCACTTTACCGACAATGGAATATCGGTTCGGAATCGTAGACAGGTGGCAAGCTGCCGCGCGGTCGTAAAAAAAGCGGCCCGCTCAGCCGTAGATTCGGCACTTAATCCGCTGCTGGTATATCCAGTTTCAGGCCGTCAAAACAGACGCGGACATGGGCCGGCAGGCCGGCTTCGATATCCGCATGAAAAGAATCATGTGACAAATGTGTGAAAAATGCCCGTCTGGGCTTAACCGCCTCTATGACTTCCAATGCCTGATCAAATGAAAAATGGGTGGGATGCACCCGGGGACGCAAGCCGTCAATAATTAGAACGTCCAAGCCCTGCAAAAGCTGCATTGATTCGGAGGGAATCGCCGAGCA
The DNA here is from genome assembly GCA_021852225.1 of Planctomycetota bacterium. The sequence continues at coordinate 15,394 of JAJZOA010000105.1, read as the reverse complement.
GTCCGTGCAATATGCAAAATCACCGATGCGAAAACCCAGAACTCGGTTGCGGCCGTGCAAGAGCGGGATTGGTTGCCAAGTGGTGCCAAATATATCCAATGCGCCTTGAATCGGAGTTGGAATTAGTTCCGGTTTGAAAATACGATCCACATTCTGACGGGCGAAAGCATACGGAAAAATTCGCAGCAACACTTCCAGTGTTTCCGGTGCGGCATAAACTGGTAGAGGAGCCTGAAGAAGCGCGTTGTAGCGACGAACGTCATCCAGTCCGAAAATGTGGTCCGCGTGGGCATGCGTAAATACAATCGCATCAACCTGGTCAATACTGTTGGCGATCGCCTGCAGCCGCAATTCAGGCGCGGTATCAATAAGAATATGCCTGTTTGCGTAGGATATGACAATACTGCAACGCGTTCGACGGTCGCGGGTGTCTGAACTTTGGCAAACCGGGCAATGACATCCTATCATCGGCACGCCCGCCGATGTGCCAGATCCCAATACAGTAACGGTGATGGATGCGGACACTTTCATGTCATTAACCTAATCGGCGATTAAAATTCAAGCAACACCGGCCAGTCGCCCGATAAGATATTGACTTATGTCGTACTGAAAATTCGGAGTCAATACCGTATCAGCAAGCAGACAATTCTAACGCTCATGATGGACAATCGATTGGCCGAAGAATTCGATCTATGCCTCGGCATTGGTCGTCGCGAAAAGGAGATACCTTCCATGGATTTGTCCCCTGTGAATTTTGAGCCTCTGGTTTTCCTCCTCGTGGAGGATTTGCCGGAAGATATCTTTTTAATGACCAAGGCGTTTGAAGAGGCCCGCATTTGCAACCGTATCATCGCGCTAAAACGACAGGCGGATGTACTGCCTTATCTGCGAGGCGATGCGCCGTTCGCCGGTCGGCCTCGCCCGGACGTAATCCTATTTAAGTTAAACGCTTCGGATCCCGACGCCCGTCGGATGTTAAACGCAATTCGTCAGAATTCCGCCAGCCAGGGAATTGAAACGATCGCTATTCTTGAGTCCGACGGAACGGACCCTAATGAAAATACGTTTGACCTGGATGTGGAAGTGGTATTATCTAAGCCGATCCGGGCGGCCAATCTGGTCGCCGCCGTTGGTTCGCTTTCCGGAAATTGGCTCCGATTCATGAAGCGCAGCGCTTAATATTTCGACCGCTTCAGCGAACTCTTCAACTTTTCTTATCCAATTCTTTACGGACGCCGCCTGCCTTCAAAATTAGTGGCAATAGACCAGTCCATTCCGCGTTGAAACTTTGTTTATCTGACGGTCTCTCTGCATTGCTTATTTTGGAGCATGGAATGTCGCGGCTCTCGCCTTTTATTAACCGATTAATCGGGCATTTTCTCGTCCTGGTCGTTATTCTTTCCGCTGCAACTCCAGCATTCGCCGATGGCAACGATCTCATGTTTCCGCCGCCGGCTTCGGTGGGCAAAATCATTCGCGTTGATGGAAAGGGATTCATTTTGCATGGTCAGCGGACATTTATTGCGTCAGGTTCGCTGCATTATGCCCGTGTCCCTCGGGCCTTATGGGCCGACCGGCTTGAACGCATGAAACGGGCCGGGTTTAACACGGTTTCCACCTACATTTTCTGGGCCTATCAGGAGCCTAAACAGGGGGAAATATCCTTTCACGGACGGCGAAACCTAAGCGCCTTTCTGGCACTTGTAAAAAAAATGCACATGTACGCCATCCTGCGCATCGGGCCATATAATAACGGTGAATGGTCCAACGGCGGTTTGCCCAACTGGCTTCGCTTTATCCCCAACATGTCGGTGCGCACCTTTACGCCTCCTTTCATAAACGCCCTGACACCTTATTTTGATAAATTGCTTCCAATGGTGGCCGCAAATCAGATTACCCATGGCGGCCCGGTGGTAATGGTTCAAATGGAAAATGAATATGGCCCCGGCTGGGGGGCGGTTCTCAACAATCGTTATCTGCGCTGGATGCACACCATGGCCCTTAAAAACGGCATCAACGTTCCGTTTTTTTTCAGTGGACTCCATCAGGGCTTTAATCCTGCCGGCGTGCACTCGTTTAATTCAGTGGGCCGCCCAACTCCATGGTTTTCCACGGAACTCTGGAGCGGCTGGTTCAACGCTTACGGCGACGCAAATCCCGATATTTATTTTCACTGGCAGTTTATTCATAACGCCGCACCGCCGGTAAAAACCCGCAGCGGTGGAAATGTCAATGCGATATTTGAAAAGCTGCATCTGGAAGCGGTCTGGCGCGTGTTGGCCTTTGGTGGCAGCGGCTACAATATTTTCATGGCGGTGGGGGGCAGTAATTTTTCCCACTGGAACTGTCGATCCGTGCGAGCAAGCTACGACTTTGGTTCGCCCATTGGCCAGGCGGGCGACTTGCGGGTTATGTACTACCATTACAAACAGGCGAATTATTTTGCGCGGTCTTTCGCGCCCGTTCTGGAAAACAGCACGAATGCCACCGCTCCTTACCGTGCCTGGCTGGGCACGCCGCGGGCGGGAATTCATGTGTATGCCCGCAAAAGTCCGGCCGGCACCATTGTATTTATCATGAATACGGGTAACGCTCCCTACTTATGTTCGCCACCGGGTGGCACACCAGTCACGATTCTGCCGGGGCATACCTTCCCAGTGGAACTTCATTTTCAAACACTTCCCTGGTTGCACCTGACGGAAATTTGTGCGCGCGTACTGGCAATCCGCACCACGGCCGGTGCCCAGACGCTGCTGGTTTATGGGCCAGCTCATTCCCGGGGCATTGTTCGCCTTCACCTTGCGGCCGGCAATGTTATTCTTCATAAATCGCCGGAATTTTCTTCTATCGCGAAGGTCGGAAATGCCGGCATCACGATGGCGCTGCCCATTCGGTTTCCCGGTCGGCACCCGCGAGTCTATTCGCTGGTCACAAAAAAGGGAGTGTTTCGCATCTTGACGGAATCCCGTGGAATGGCCGCTGGTACCTGGTTTCTTCATAAGCCAACGCCATCTATTGTGATCGGTCCCTGGTACGTGGGCAAAATGCAAAATCATGGAATGCGCGAACGCATGCTTACGGAATGCCCGCTGCAACTTCCCACCGCCTGGGCCTATGTCTATCGCCATGGCAACTGGACACAGTTCGTGCCGCCAAAGAATCAGTCGCTTCCGGTAAAGCAGATCAATCCGGCACCGCAGCTTGGCCCGTGGCAGGTTCGACTTGCCGATGGGCCTGCCCAACCCGGATATAACGACAGCCACTGGCTCACCAGTGCGCGCCCAAGGCAGCTTGGCTTTGGTGATTACCCCGGCGATTATCAGTGGTACCGCGCGAAATTAATAATTCCTACATCCGGAATGTATCATCTGCTGGTGCCGCGCGTCAGCAATTATGCCGCTTTCTTCCTGAATGGCCGTAAAATTGCATTTGGAAATCCTTCGGTTATTCAACTTCAACTGCGGGCCGGTACCAGCGAATTGGCTATTCTGGCGATTGCCCAGGATCGCAGTAAAATTTGCAGCTATGTCGGACCATTCCGCTATATTGATTACAAAGGTTTTTTCCGCCCTTTGCGGCTGGTGCTCGTGAAGCCGGCGCATCCATCTGTGGTAAAATCGGCCGTCCCGGTCGCCAAAGGCAATGCTCCAGTTGTCGGCATTGCTTCCAAATCCATAGCTGTTCGCGCCATACCGCCATTGCCTGATCAAGGTATTATTACAGATTGGCGAATTCACGGTGGTATCGGATCGCCGATGGCACCCGCAGGCTGGCAGCCAGTTTCCGCAGCCTCTCCGCCGCCCGGAGTTCCATGCTTTTACCGGACCACATTTTCCTGGCTGCCGAATCCAGGAGGTCAGCACACCATCCTTCGCGTGTCGCCTGGTACGCTATTCGCAGGTTTTATGTGGATCAATGGGCATAATCTGGGCCGCTATCCGGATTTCAACATGCCGATGGGACTTTATCTGCCGAGTTGCTGGCTTAAGCCGGGAATTAACAGTCTGGTGGTTCTCGATGATGCCGGCAATTCGGTCAGCGGCTGCAAGCTGGTAGTGGAAGCGGCAGCCAGTCGGCGAATTATAACGTTGCATCCGCAACATAACGGCCTGACTGCATCTTTCAAAGTTCCACCTTCGCGCCACGTTGTGATGGTCAATACCCGGTCACCAGGTTTTGGTGCCCCGCACAAAGCTGTTGGTATACGACGGCAAGATGGAGAAAATATTAAGCGGTCTGCGGATTAAATGTCCGTGCCAGTTGGGTGAAAACGGCACCGCGCTGTTCATAATTTGTAAACAACCCATACGATGCACAGCCGGGTGAAAGCAGAATGGTTCTTACCGCCGGATCGGTGCGCACCCACTGATGTGCGGTCCGCATCGCGTCTTCCAGATTTTTCGCTACCACGCAACGTGATTCCGTCAGCCGCCCATGTGCCAGCACCTGTTGGACCATTGCCGGGCCGGTATCCCCTGTCCCCAGTACGCCGGCACAACGCGCCGCGAGCGTATATGTAAACTTAGTCATATCTGCATGTTTATTATAACCGCCAATAATGCACACAAAGCTGCCTGGTGTAAAGGCATCCAACGCGATTAGCGCGCTTTCCGGTGTCGTGGCTTTGGAATCGTTAAACCATTGAACACTGTAGGTTGTGTTCCCATGTTTCAATTGGACGCTGTGCACAAGTTCCAGTCGGTGTGGCAGACCGCGAAATGCACGTAACGCGGCCAACGCAGCAGGCAGTTCCTCGGAAAGGCCCAACGCACCAATAACCGCCAGCGCCGCCCGCGCGTTGGACTGGTTATGCCGTCCAGGCACACCGAGTTCCAGGGGCGGACGGTCAGCCACGCCATAAAACAACGCCCTACCAGCGGTCAGGTTACCCCAGCCGGCGACAACAGGATCTTCCGAATTCAGGATGGCAAAATCATTGCTCTTTTGAAATCGCAGAATATTCTGCTTCGCCTTGGCATAATTCGCCAGCGTCCCGTGGCGATCCAGATGGTTTCCCACCAGATTCGTAACCACCGCCACATGCGGCGAAAATTTCAGCAGCGGCGTATCCTCAAGCATAAAACTGGAAAGTTCCAGTACCACCACATCCGCAGCCGTCATTTTGACCAGATCCGCCAGCAGTGATTGGCCAATGTTGCCGCCCATCCAGCATTTTCCCCGGCCGCTTTTCTCATAAATTGCCGCCAAAGCGGTGTGAATCATTGCCGTTGTGGTGGATTTGCCCACACTTCCGGTCACTCCAATAATGGTTGCAGGACACCGCTCCAGAAACAGGTTAATTTCCGTAGAAATCGCGATTTGTCGGCGAACCGCTTCCAGATAAAAATCAGATTGTGACTTATTCACCGCGGGGTTTACCACCAGCAGGTCGCAGGAATCCAGCAGGGAAAAAGGGTGGCCACCAGCAATTACCCGCACCGGAAGGTCTTTAATCTTTTCCAGGGCGCTCTGAAGTTCCGCCTGGGGCTGGCTGTCCGTGACCGTGACCTGTGCGCCTTGTGCGCAAAGCCAGCGGCTCACGCCCACGCCGCCGCCAAAATTCCCCAGTCCCATTACCACCACCCGTTTGCCAGAAAGGGAATTCATTTTCAAATCTGTGTCCCGTGTCATGACCGATTGCCTTTGCCGATACCCCACGAGTGTTTGTTTCAACTGTTTATGCATCTGCCGTATTTTGGACCGGGCGACCCGCAGTTACGCCCATTGCATTTTCATCGGATGCGGATGACCGATGAAATCTCCTTTTTGGTCGCCAGCAGCGATCGTTCCACCGCCTGCGGCCACTGGTCCGGCGGAAGCTCGTTAAACTGCTTTTCCCGATGCGCGAAAATAATGGAGCGGCTTGCGGATATCACCGCGCCATGTCCGTGTGGGTCAAATGCGGGCAGGCAATCTGTAAGGCTGCCGCCCTGCGCGCCCAACCCCGGAATTAAAAACAGAGTGTGCGGCATCGCGCGGCGAATCTGTCCAATGGCCTTTCCACTGGTTGCACCCACCACCGCACCCACACTGCTGTATCCGGAATTTCCCACAAGTTTGGCACCCCATTCGTTAATCCGATTCGCAATGTGCATAAACATTGGTTGGCCATCCGCCGCCGGTATTTCCTGAATCTGTCCGGCGCTCTGGTTGCTGGTGCGCAGCAGGATAAACAAGCCCTTATTTTGTTCCGTGCAAATATCCAGGAATGGGGCAATCCCATCGAACCCAAAATATGGATTGATCGTAATCGAATCCGGATTCCGCAATATTCCGATATCCGAATAGACCGTATCGGCCAGATTCCCGCGAGCGTACTGGGCGGCGGTATGGCCGATATCCGCACGTTTAACATCGCCAATCACAAGCAGCCCCGCCTGTTGGGCTCGCGCCACAATATCCCCGTACAACGCGACTCCTGCTGGGCCGTATGCTTCAAAATACGCGATATTTATCTTAACGGCAGGCACATGCGCCGCAGCAATCGTTAGAATATGATTACAAAATTCGGCAATAGCTTGAATCTGGACCGCTAGCGACGGCGGCCCGGCTGCGGGACGGCCGCCCAACAGTGCGGGGGGCAGGTTTTCATAAACCGGGTCCAAGCCGACTATCAGCGGGGTCTTTTTTTCATCCACGGCCTTCAACAGCCGGTCGGCAAAGTGTTCGCGGTGTTCAAGCGTCACAGACTGATTCCTTCCATAACTCAACCTTCCCTGGCGCAAATCAATGTCGCAATTCTATTATCGTCGCCTGGTTGCGGCAACCGATTAACCGAGTCCGACGTGGATTTCAAATCCCGCCTTTTGCTTGCATTCCACCGGCCAGATTTCTGGCGTTTGCCTGCATAGTCCCGATCGACCCCGGCCGGCGGCCATCTGGCCGGCCAATCTCCGGTGTTCCTTTTAGCTTGGTCGTTTGAAAGCGGAGGCGAAACTTAGATGCCTGCTGAATTTCGTATATCGCGACGACTCATAACCCGTTTCTGATTGTTTGATATTTGTTCGCCCATCCCCCTATACTGCCACCATGGATGTGATTCACAATCCAGTCGATTTTCCACTTGCCCTTCGCGGCTGTGCGCTGTGCGTGGGAAATTTTGATGGCGTGCATATTGGTCACGGCCGTATGCTCGCTACTGGCCGACAGACTGCGATCCGCAACGAACGGCCCTTTGTCATCATGACGTTTGATCCTCATCCAATAACACTGCTTAAGCCCGGTTTGCACCGTCCCGCTCTAATGACACTGGACCAAAGGTTGGCGGCTCTTCGGGGATTTGGTCCAGACGCCCTGATCCTGATTCAAACCAGCTCCGAATTTCTGGATATTGGCGCGGAGGCCTTTATGGCCCGCACGCTTCATGAATCGCTTGGAGCCAATTGGCTGGTGGAAGGGGAAAATTTTACATTCGGAAAAGGTGCCCGGGGCACAGTGCAAACCCTCCTGGAAAACGAATCTCGCTTCGGCTGGAAAACCATTGTCGTTCCCACCGCACAGGCCACACTGGCCGACCAAACACTCGTCAACGCCAGCAGCTCGCTCGTGCGCTGGCTGGTGGCGCATGGCCGCATGCGCGATGCCCGCACATTGCTGGGGCGGCCTTATACACTTCGGGGCGCGGTCGAACATGGCGACAGCCGGGGTCGGCTGCTCGGATACCCGACCGTCAATCTGCGGGTCGATCAGCTTGTGCCCGCCGACGGGGTTTACGGTGGCTGGGCACGGCTTGGCGAAGCAACATATCGTGCCGCGATCAGTATTGGGACCAACCCCACCTTTCATGGCACGGATCGACGAATAGAAGCCTTTCTTCTGGATTTTAATCAGGATATTTACGAACAGACCATTGACCTTGGTTTTGAAATTTTCGTTCGCGATCAGCAGACCTTCGCCGGTCCCGAAACTCTGCGCCAGCAGATTGCCCGCGATGTAAAAGCCATTTTAGAAACGCCGGCATTCGGCGGTCCAGACGCCATGATGCCGACATCAGGCCGATCGCCGCACCACGCCGTTGGCGACGCGGAACGTGTTTAAGGAAAAACGATGTCTGAAGATATATCAGTCAATATGAACGACCTTATTTCCCGGCTTGACAATAGCGGCAATGTGGCGGTGTTTACCCACACCCGGCCCGATGCCGACGCCCTTGGATCTCAGGTTGCCATGTGCCGTCTGCTGGTTGGCCTTGGCAAAAGCGCCACACTGGTAAGCCTTTCCACCCCGCCAGCGCCTCTGCGGTTTCTGCTGGAGCGCGGCGGCTTTGCACTTGTGGACTACACCGCTGACTGGGGACAGGCTCATCTGACAGACTTTGATCTGATTATGGTTGTGGACACCAGCGCTCCGCAGCAGCTTGAGCCGGCGGCGGCTCTCCTGCGGCCGCTGGCGGAAAAAATCGTTATTCTGGATCACCATATAAGTGGTGACATGCCGTGCGGTATTCTGGTACGCGATACCGGCACTCCAGCATGTGTCGAACTGGTCGCGGATATTTTTGACCGGATGCACAGAATGATTGACACCCTTACCGCCACCGCGTTGCTGGCGGGCCTTGTGGCGGATACCGGCTGGTTCCGATTTGATTCTGTTCGTCCGGCAACCCATCGGCTGGCGGCAAATTTAATTGCCGCCGGAGCCTCTTCCAATCAGGTATATTCGCTTACCGCACAGCAGGAAAGCCGCGCTAAGCTGGATCTGATGCGGCTGGCCCTGGAACATATGCAATGGTTTGCCGGCCAGAAAATTGCCATCACCCATATTCTTCAAAGCGACCTGATTGCCTGCAACGCCCAGCCTTGGCAGACCGAAGGCTTGGTAGATATGGCGATGATGGTGGCTGACGTGGAAGTATCCATATGTATGGCGCAGGCCGTTGGCGGAAAATTCCGCGCCAGCCTTCGCAGCAAAGGAAAGGCGGATGTAAATAAAATCGGTACTGCTTTCGGTGGCGGCGGCCACGCCCGCGCCGCAGGTTGCCAGTTGGATGGCCCCGTGGACGTTGCCGTCAAGCGACTGGTGGATGCTGTCGTTCTGCAGATGTCTCCCCACTCCGCTGCGGGCTAGGCGGACCCGTTATCGGCACCAGGTTCGGGAATCCTGTTTTTGCGTTTGTCCGCAAAGAACTGCTTCAGCAGACCGGCCGCTTCCACCGAACAAATTCCGCCGGTCGTCACCACCCGATGATTTAATCGTGCGTCCTGAGTCAGTCGAAAAAGCGTTTCCACCGCGCCGGCCTTGGGATCAGAACAGCCAAAAATTACCCGGCGAATGCGGGCATTTACCAGTGCGCCGGCACACATGGGGCACGGTTCAAGAGTCACATATAGATCACAGTCGGTTAATTGCCATTGCCCGCATTTTTCACCCGCGGCGCGCAACGCTAAAATTTCCGCGTGGGCAGTCGGGTCAAAATTCCGATGGCGCCGATTTTCCCCCAGGCCGACAATTTCCGGTAAATCCGTGTCCTCGCCGGTTTGCCGCCCGGCTATCGCCGTGCGCTGGCGAACCACAATTGCACCAACCGGAATGTCACCCTGTTGTGCCGCCTGCCGGGCCAGGTCTAGTGCCAGATTCATAAAATGCACATCCCACCGAAGCGCCGGGCTATGTTGTACGCGGCCTGCCGGTTCAAAAATCGCAACACTTGCGGCCGCCTGTTCCGGCTTTTGTGATGATGGCTCTGAACGGTTCATCAGCATTCCAATCTTCGAGTTGCGCCTCGGAGCATCTCGGCGATGGTCCTAAGAGTCGCGCACATCCGCCCGGCAGTCCGCCATCCACAATACGGTCCGCTGTTCCGTGTCGCAATCAGTGTGCCAAAACCATCTTAGGGTTGCGGCGTCCCCATCAGCGCCAGTCCATCAGAAATTCTAGCGATTACAACTAATCACGGGTCAGCCGTGCAATCCATATGCCGCTTTCAGGACACTTGCGGCATAATGGTCCGAAGCTGCCGGCCTATCTGATCCGAAAGTTCCGTCGCCTGCCGCCGAATGGCGTAGATCTCCTGGGCCATGTCCGCTGCGGCTTTTTTATCTGGCAATACCGGCAAATTAATATGCACGTTTAATTCACAACAGGCCGTCACGCCGCGGGCTAATTCCACCGACACGCCCAAGTCGGAAATCAGCGACGGATTTATTTTTTCCACAATTGCCGCCGCCTGAACAATAAGCCGCAGGGCCGCTTTAGCACATTTGATCGGAACTTCCACCGCAGCCAGAGCCGCGGGAACAAAATCCTTATCCGCGGCTTGCTGTTCGGGTGCCATCTTAAGAAACCGGCATAGCGATTCATACGCCGCACGGTCCAGTTCCATAAGGGACAGAAATTCCGCAGTCAGCCCATCCACATTGTGTGCCGCCACTTGCAGTTGGGCTTCCACGTCTGCGAATTTTTTCTTGCCCAGGGTATAAGACAAGGTCATGCGAAGTTGTGCGCTGGCCAGACTGCCGGTCAGAGCCGCAACCGATCCGCCTCCCGGAGTAGAAGTTTTGGCCGCCAGCGCGGCAAGAAAGTCCGTTATCGAAAGCCTGGCCAGATCGCTTATCGGGTTGGTGGTCATGCTTTCTGTATCTCCGGGGTATAGGCTGACACTCTGTCGCCCTTGTACTTAGCCGCGCTGCTTGTCATTTGCTGGCAGCCGGAGTCGTGGTGGCTGGCTTGGTTCCGGTCGCTGGCTGACCAGGCGGCAATTTAGTTGGTTTGGTAGCGGAAGTTTTGGCCGGCACCGTTTTCGGAATAGATAAATCAATCGCAGGACCAACCAGCACCGGCGACTGCCAGGCTTTCAAATGGGCCAAGCGGTATGAGGCCAGTGTGGCAAATGATTTCTGCATGGCAGTGGCATCTTTTCGGGTAAAAATCTTGTAAATCGCGGCCGCCTTGGCCCATTGCCCGGCATCCTCATACGCCAGGGCCAGTCCCAGTTGGCTGCGCGCCACCGCCAATTCTTCTTTCGGCCATGTGTGAATAACCTTGCGAAATGCCAGCTTCGCACCCGCTATCGCTTCTGCTTTGGTCGGGTGAAATCCTTTAATTATATTCAGGTCTGCTTTGTTCACCGTCTGGAGGTAAATGCTGCCAATTTTGACATAGGCCCGCGCATCCACGGCGGCTATTTTGTACTTATCCAGCACCTGCGTCTGCACCTGGTGGGGGGATACTGCATTTTGTAATGCCATCCAGGCGGCCTGCAGCCGGGCCTTTTGTGCCGCCCGATGCATATTTAAAAGCTCCCAGGCCAGTACGCCCAGCGCCACCGCCAGCAGGATATATACTCCGTATTTTCGCAGGAAAACATACAGGCCAGCCATGCTGCCAACCAGATCGTTCTGTTGAAGTTCGTGACGTTCTTCGTTTTTCATTTACACCGCTCCGGGCCGCCAAATCAAAGGGAAGCAGTATATGGCCCCATCGCGTTTTACGCCAATTCCATTCCCGGGCCCGCGGCCGACCGGCAGACGGGGGGGGTGACACGAAATGCCGCTGGCCCATGTCCCCATTGTCGCCGCAGCACGGTTCATTGGGTTAAATGATTCAGGCCATCGGGATCGCGCCTGCAAGCATGGCCCATTCTCAGACAACTTTGGCCCCAGGAATTATCACAAGATTCACCTGCCGGTTATGGTTATTTGGAGGATATTTCGCCTTGCTAATTGGGGCAGCCGCGATATCTATTGGACATGTCGCGGTCTAATTGATTGGCGATGTGCTGGCTATACAAAGGTAATTTTCCGGGCAGCAAACAGGCACATTTGCAGCAGCATGACGCCATGGCGGAATCTTGATATGTTTGTTTCACCATAAACACGCTGTTTGTAATGAACCGGGACATCAGAAATCTGCAGGTTCAGATGCGCTGCGCCAAAGAGAAGATCGAAATCGCCAAAAGGGTCAAAATCGCCGAAATATGCCCGATTCGCGGCAATGCGCAGGTAATTGTTGCGGGAAAGTACTTTGGTTCCGCACAGCGTGTCGCGGACGCGCTGGCCGAGCAGATAGGTAAACAAATAGCCAAAACATTTATTGGCGATCATATTCAAAAACTGCATAGCCTGCTTTTCCATGGGATAAACCAGCCGGGATCCATTGGCGAATTCACACCTGCCATCGCGAATCAGATTTACAAACCGCGGCAATTCCTCTGGCGGAACGGATATATCGCCGTCCAGAATCAGAAGGATTTCCCCAGTGGCGGCGGCAAATCCTTTTCGCACCGCATCGCCTTTGCCTTTTCCATCCTGTTTCATGGCGGTTAACTTCATCGGTCCCTGGTAGCTGGCCACGGCCGCAAGAACCGCCTCCCACGTGTTGTCGGTGCTGTTGCCTTCCACAAATATCACTTCTTGTCGACTGGCCATATGCGGCAGACGGTCGAGCAGCGGTTGAATGTTTCCGGCTTCATTGCGGACGGGAATGACCACGCTGACGGAAGAATCGGTGGGGGGGGCAGAGGTATAGTTTGACATTTCCGGCAGCCGCAGGGGCCGGGCCACCGTAAGAGTGCACAGCGGCAAGTGACGAAAGCCTGGAAGGGGGGCTATCCAGCGATTGATGACATCGGCCAGTACCGGAACACCTAGTGGCATAATTACACCGGGCCGCTGACGCACTACTGTATAATTTCCCTGTGTGAGAAGACTGACGATTTCGTCTGGCGGAATCCAGCTTTCCGCTGGCAGCGATATTTTGCGGCCTATCATTTCCGCCAGCCGGATAAAGGGTTGCCAGAGGCGGCTGTAGGTGCAGAAAATCAGGCGTGTGTCCGCATGGCACACCGTGGCAATCGCCGCCAAAGCTGTGTGCAGATCATAAAGCTGCTGCAACACGCCGGAGACAATAACGTAGTCCACCTTCGGGAGGGAAATCGTTGAAATATCCTCCACCGCGCACGTATGAAAGGTAAATTCGGGATGGCGCTGGCGGGCGTCAGCGATGGCTTCAGGATTCAGATCAATTCCGATACCGACTTGCGGCCGCAATTGCGCCAGCAGATTGCCATTGCCACAGCCGACATCCAGCACGCTGGCACCGGGGGGAATCTGGCGCGAAATGATGCGGTTCAAATAGCGGTGGAAATAGGCATTTCGTTCGTAACTGGCACGAAGTTCCAGATAGTGCGATGCGCCAAAATCGCGAAGCATTTCCCGATGCCGCTGATCCGGGCTGCTCTGGCGGGGGGCTTCAGTTGGCGCACCGCTCATCTTCGCTGTTTCCATCATGCCGCATCTCTTTGCGCCAGGCCATCATCCCGTGATTTACGCCGATGCGCCGTTTCAGGTGGCATCCGCTGCCGCCGGGGTTGCCGCAATCTGGCCGGCATTCTGGTTGGAAGCCAGATGCTGCTTCCATGTGGCTTCATCAACCGGAGTAACCTTGCACTGAAGAAGTGCCCGATCCAGAACTTTGTGTTCCAGAACCCGTTGGGCCACCTGTTCGAGCTGGCCCATTTTTTCCATTTGTCGGCGCACGACTTCCGGTCGTTCGCCATTGAGTAGGGCGGTCTGTGTGATGGCCGCATTAACTTCTTGGTCGGAAACCGATTCGTCAAACTGAATCGCCAGCCTGGAAAGGATAAACATCTGCCGCAGTTCAAACTCCGCTTCCTGGTGAGAAAAATCCTGCAAAGTGGAGACTGCTTTTTCAATATTGGGCACCGGCACACCGCGATTAATCAGGTCGGTAGCCTCACGGCGGAAAACTTCGAGATTCATGCGTTGGGTCAGCCGGGGCGGCAGGTCAATCTGAATCGCATCTACAAGCTTGCGAACCAACTGGTTGCGCTTGGCCTGTTGGGTATCAGTCCGGATGCGGCTTTCCAAGGCGGAACGCATGGATTCACGCAGTTCCGCCAAATTATCAAAACCATTTGCTATTGCGAGTTCATCCGTCAACTCCGGAACGTTCAAACGTGAAATCGCCTTTAAATTCAGTTTCACAATAAACTTCCGACCGCGAAGGTCTTCCCGGCGGTGGGTATCTGGAACAATTTTTTCGAGCGTTGTTGAATCACCGACGCTCAGACCGGTCAATTTTTCGCCCAGATCATCAAATTGAACGCCCGCCATGGAACCGGCGGCGACTGGAATCGTCGCGTCTTTCTGATCCACAATGACAGTGCCATCTTCAGTCGTAATATTAACGTCAACGGTCAACCGGTCCTCGGCGGCCGCGGTGCCACCGGACACATTTTCCCAAGTGCCAAGGCTTTTTTGCAAGTGGCCCAGGGCGGCATTAAAGCGCTCATCATTGGCGGTCAACTGGGGTTCAAAAATCTCAAAAGAGGCGAGATCCGGAAGAGGGAATTCAGGTGCCACTTCAAGTTCAATACTGAATTCCATGGGGCCATTGGCCGGTAATTCCGGAATCGGGGGCGACGTCCTCGGCTGCCCTACAACCTTAAGTTCATACTTGGATATGGCTTGCCGCAGTGCGGCTTCAACAAGGTGGTTGCGAACTTCGTCATTCAGGCCGCCACCGAGTTTCTTCTCCAGAACACGGTTGGGTACGCGGCCCCGGCGAAAGCCCGGAATGACCACGTCTTTTCGGATCTGGGTCATGGTTTCACGGGTTTTCTGATTGATCGTTTCCACAGGAACAGTCACTTGGACTTTTTTGGTTACAGAACTTAGCGATTCAAGTTCGGTGGCAATAATCACGTCTTCCTGCTGGGCCAATGCATTTTCCGCCATGAGAAATCTCCAAAAAACCGCCGGGCGCGTCGGGTGCCGGCAAAGTAAAAAACTCTTATCTTTCAGGTTCTGATGGAACGGAAAAACCCGCGTGTATGAGCGGAAAATTTCGAGCTATTCCATCGCGACCAACGCCTGGTACATTGAATACCGGTACCTCGCGACGCAACGCCTATTTGCGGTAAGCGTGGTTTGAATGGTAAGGTCAGTCGCGAACAAATGCAAACCTTCTGAATTTAAGCCTTCCGCGTCGACCATCGCGATGATAGATTGGATTGCCGATTCCCATCAGCAGTCCGCACGAAAATAGATAACCCAAGTCGACGAATCAGGCTGTCTGCCTGCGGGGGATGAGAATCAGCCCGCAGTTAGCGGAATTGTCGGCAAGTCTGTGGCCAGATAAGTAGACTCTTCAAATATAAAAACAAGAGTCCGCAAAGGGGCTAATTCGCAATATGGTACAAAATAGATCAATTTAACATAACATTCATTATAGGACGCGGGGAAGGGGGGCAAAAAACAACCGCCACCCCAGAAATCCCGCAGATCAGCACAAAACGCCCACGGGCCAAAGACGCATTCACACCAAGCGCTATCGCAGCCTATTACGCAACCCACAAGGAGAACACAAAATGAGATACCGAATCGAATGCAACTGCCACACAGTCCAACACAATGACGCACTGCCCGACTTGCGG
>JAJZOA010000072.1 GCA_021852225.1 Planctomycetota bacterium | reverse complement strand
CGAGTCGCCGCGAAATTCCTTTATTTCTGGCGTTATGTGCCAGAAAAGTTTAAAACGGACCATTAAAAGAGACTCTCGCCGGGTAAAAATAATTGCATTCGTTTGACATACCCGCCGCCCGCGCCTTAGCATACTGGGCTTGGAAATATCCCCATTGAGGGCGTAGCTCAATTGGTTAGAGCATCGGATTGTCGATCCGAAGGTTGCGGGTTCGATCCCCGTCGCCCTCGTTAAAACTCCCTGTTACAAGGCGTCTTTCCGCGGCAAAGTGGGCGGTTTCCGGCCTTCTTCGCTTGCTGGCGCGTTCCAATCTCCGTAACACGATAACATCATATTGGTGTATATGGCATTTGGGACTACTGCATATAGAATTTGCGCCAATAATAATTCGCTAAATTGAATTTATTATGAAGTTTTGGCGACGTCTGAGAATATTTCACTTCCCCCTTTTCTTTTTGCGCGAAATTTGCGAAAATACCGGGTGAATGCAATCTGTCTCGTTCATGAGATTGCAGAGAGCCACGGAAGGTGTCGCCCATGACTGCCGGATTACTTAGCCGAACCCAGATGCAAAGCACCTGTCCCGCCATTTTTATCAGCGAAGAATTATTTGAAGAGGGGCGCATTGCCCAGCGCGAGGGGTGTGTTCTGGATTGTCAGGTGGACGAAGATGACATGCTGACCGGCAAGGTTCGGCAAAACCAGTCCAAGCCCTTTGCGGTAGTGGTGAAGATAAAATCGGACACAACCCATGGTATTGTAATGGAGGGGCATTGTACCTGCCGTCGAAGTTTTAATTGCGAACATGTGGCCGCCGTTATAATTGAGTATCTTGGCGCGGCCGATGTCATCAAACGCATGCCGCATGACTTCGTCAATGGGGCCATTGCCCATCCGGACAATTCCGACACCCAAACCAAATCCGGCACCCAACCCAGAATTGTTGCCGCACCGGTGCAATCGGGACCGGAGACTCCTGCTGTGGCCGAACATCCCATGCCCGCCGAGCTGGAAAAGTGGTTGCGGCTGGTGCGAACACAAGATTTCGGGGCAGACCATGCCGCAGCGGTTCCGGAAATTTCCAACCGCGAAAAACGCCGCTTTGTTTATATCCTGTCGCCTGACCCGGACCATTTCGGACAAATTACGGTAATTCTAGGCAATGCGCATGTTTACAAAGACGGTTCCGTCGGCAATGTGCGGACGTTTAATCCCCGTCAGGCGATGCGCAACCCGCCAGCCAGTGTTAAAGCCGTTGATTCTTCCATTCTCAGCACGCTTCTGGCATGCTCTCCGGGAACGTTGGACGGACTGAATACGCCGTTTCCCTACCGCCTGGCGGCTGACCTTGTTGCGGCGATGGTGTCAACGGGGCGCTGTTATTGGCGGAGCGTCAGTTCGCCGCCGCTGAAACCCGGCAAACCGCGGCCGGGAACGCCGTGCTGGCTCGACGGGTCAAAAGGCATCCAGATACCTGGTCTCTCGGTGCAGCCGACGGGCGAAATAGTGCTGGGCCTGCAGTGCCTGTATATAGACACAAATACATTCGAATATGGCCCTATACAGTTGGACTGGTCGCCCATGCGGCTGACGTCCTGGCTTTCCGGTCCGCCGGTGCAGCCGGAAAACGTACCCGCCCTGCGGCGGACGCTTGCGGAACTGGCCTTTCCCGCGCCACGTGAAGTGCGTGTGGAAATAAGGAACGACGAAGTTCCCGTTCCGATCCTGCACTTGTTTTCTGCCCAGAATCCGTGGTATTCCGAACGGCTGTCCTGGAAGGAATCTGAAAAATATTTTCATTACGCCGAATTCTGGGTGGAATATATGGGGCAACGCGTGAAACCCGGCATGGGGCCTGAACAAATGCGCCTTAATATGCCGGACGGCGTTGCCGTGGTGCGCCGCCGCATGGACGTTGAACGGGGCTTTTACACCACGTTGTGTCAATACGATCTCCGCGAGCGCAATTTAACATACTATCAGGGGCTGCAGGGAAACAAGGCCTCCACGGTCAGCTTCTATAATGAGGGGTTAAGTGACCCTTGGAAGACCTTTGTTCAGCGCGGAATCCCGGCGCTGGAACTCGAAGGCTGGCGGATTGAATTTGACCACAGTTTCCGCTGTCGCACGGTCAAGGTGGATGATTATTTTCTTGAAACCACGGCCACCGGCGACAACAACTGGTTTGATCTGGAACTGGGAGTGGAAGTGGAAGGGGAACGCATCAATATACTTCCGCTTTTGCGCGCCGCACTGGCCATGACCGACAAAAAAAGCAAAACCATCGCCATTCGACTTCCGGATGGCCGAAATATTTCCATTCCGCGCAAGCGACTGGAAGGCATTCTGGGTGTTCTGGTGGAACTGCTGGACCCCGCCGCGCAGGCGACCGGTAATAAAATGCGAGTCGACCGCCTGCGCGCCGCACAGCTTTCGCTGATCGACAACAGTTGGCAATGGAATGGCGATGACCGGCTCAAATTGCTGGGCGACAAATTGAGAAATTTTTCCGGCTTATCCGCCATAGCGCCGCCCGGCGGCCTGAAGGCCGAGTTGCGGAGCTATCAGCGCGACGGCCTGAACTGGCTGCAGTTCCTGCGGGAACATGATCTGTCCGGGGTACTGGCGGACGACATGGGGCTGGGGAAAACCGTGCAGACACTGGCACACATAGTGTGCGAAAAGGAATCGGGCCGAATGGACCGTCCCACACTGGTTATCGCTCCAACCAGCGTTATTCACAACTGGCGCGCCGAAGCTGAGCGTTTCGCGCCAGACCTGAAAACCGTGCTGTTGCATGGTCCGGCGCGACACGACCTGTTCGCCGCCATTGCCTCGCACGATCTGGTGCTTACCACCTATCCGCTGCTGGCGCGGGATAGCGAAGAACTTAGGAAAACGGCGTTCCATCTGCTGATCATGGATGAAGCGCAGGTCATCAAAAATCCGCGGACACTCTACGCCCAGACTGCACGGGGAATTGAAGCCCGCCATCGGCTCTGCCTTTCGGGAACGCCACTGGAGAATCATCTGGGCGAGTTGTGGGCGTTGTACGACTTCCTTCTGCCCGGATTTCTCGGCGATGCCAAAACATTCCGCCGTGTTTTTCGTGATCCGATCGAAAAAGTCGGCGACACACATCGCCGGGAGGCCCTGGCCCGTCGCATCGGACCCCTTATCATGCGGCGGCGCAAACAGGAAGTCGCGCTGGAATTGCCGGCCAAGACCGAAGTTGTGCGCACCATTGAAATTTCCGGTGATCAGTTGGATTTGTACGAAAGCATCCGCGCGGTCATGCAAACCCGTGTGCAGGATGAAATCGCCGGAAAGGGAATCGCCCGCTCGCATATTGTGATTCTGGATGCCCTGCTTAAACTCCGGCAAGTCTGTTGCGATCCGCGCCTGGTCAAATTGCCCAGCGCCGCGTCGGTTCGTGAGTCATCAAAACTCGAATACCTGATGCAGATGCTGCCTCCGATGATAGAGGAAGGCCGTAAAATCCTTCTGTTTTCCCAGTTCACCGGAATGTTGGACCTGATTGAAGAGGAAATCGTCAAACGCGAAATCGATTTTGTCCGGCTTGACGGCCAGACAGTGGATCGCACCACACCGGTGGGCAGATTTCAGGCGGGCGGAGTGCCGCTGTTCCTGATAAGTCTCAAGGCGGGGGGTACCGGCCTGAACCTGACCGAAGCGGATACGGTTATTCATTATGATCCATGGTGGAACCCGGCGGTGGAAAACCAGGCGACCGATCGTGCCCACCGCATCGGCCAGACCAAGCCGGTGTTTACGTACAAGCTGATCATGCGCGGCACCGTGGAAGAAAAAATTCAGGCCATGCAACAGCGCAAATCGGCACTGGTGCAGGGCCTGCTGGACGCCGGCGCGGGCGCAGCGGCACAATTGACGCCGGATGATGTCCGCCAGCTTTTTGCCCCGCTGGAACAGACGGATCTCCCCTGACCGCCCGGGATCGCCTGCAGATGACGGCCTTTCGGTTGCCGCCGGGGGAATTCCGACTTTATACTTGGTTTGAATGCACGACCAGCCCCCACAGCCGAAGAACACATCCCCGTCCGCATCCGACGCGCGCGAGCATGAACGGCTGGCGCGACTGCATCAACTGGCCGCGCTGGGCGAACTGGCCGGTGGTCTGGCGCACGAGCTTAAAAATCCGCTTTCCACCGTGAAACTGAATCTGCAGTTGCTGCAGGAAGATTTGTCCGGAAAACCCGGTCTTGAGACCAGCCGCGCCCGCACCGCCACTTTGCGCAAGGAAGTGGACAGGCTGGCCGAAACAATCGACGATTTTTTACGCTTTGCCGGTCGACTGGAATTGCATCTGGTGCCGACGCATATCAATCGGGTGGTTCAGGAAATGGTGGACTTTTTTCAGCCCCAGGCGCACGCGGCGGGTGTTCGCCTACATGCCAGCCTCTGCGCTGAAAATCCGCTCCTTCGGCTGGATTGCAATTTGTTCAAACAGGCCCTGCTGAACCTGCTGCTCAATGCGCTTCAGGCGATGCCCGGCGGCGGGGATCTGATCATCCGCACCCATCTGAATCGTGTCAATGTGTTTGTGGATATTTCCGATACAGGCGTCGGAATAAGCCCGCAGGTCATGCCGCATCTGTTTGAAGCCTATTTTACCACGAAAAAGGGAGGCACAGGCCTGGGTTTGGCCACGACCCGCCGGATTATTGAAGAGCATCAGGGGCATGTGCTCGTCACCAGCGAGCCGGGCCGCGGCACCAACTTCCGCCTGGAATTGCCGGTGGATGCGTCTTTGAAGAATCTGTAACACGGCGGACTTTTCGGACAGCGTAAATGATCATAAATAATTAAATATATATATATAATAGAGTAGATATATAATATTTATGGTGTCGTCGGATGATTCTGGACGGGGAAATTCGATGCTTTGTGGCCCAGCCAGATGGCGGGAGCCGCGGCGGCAAATATGCACACCAGCGGCATGACCGGCACGCGATAGCGCACAGATCCCAGGAACACCGCGTGCATCGCCGTAAAATACAGGATGCCGATCAGCAGTATTCCCGCCGGGCCGCGCCAGGTGCGCAAGATCGGCAGGCCAGCCAACGCCAGAAGAAATAAGGGGACATACCAAACACACAAAAGGGCGTTGAGCCAGGGCCGCGAATATCCGCGGGCATGCAGCCAGGGCGACCAGGTGCGGCCGATTTTGACAAAGCCCAGCCGGACCATGCGAAACGGGTGATCAAATACATCGGCAAAAGCGCGGCGCGTCCAGGCGGCATCCCGCTGACCTTCGGGCAGATTTTGAATGGCGGGCGGCCGAACAATATCCGACTGCCGCGGTCCGCCGGTGGCGCCGCTGTACACGGATTCGTAAAGGCTGATTCCCTGAAGGGTGGTGAAGCGGAAAAAATCATGGTGAAACAGGCGGTAGTTCCGCAGCCACCAGGGCAGCAGAATAAGCGTTAGGATTGCCAAGGATGCAATGGTGCCGCCCACCGCGTGGCGCAAATGTGGTGAACGACGATTCATCCATATAAGCCAGCCCAGTAAAGGAAAAATGCACAGGGCCACTTCCGCTCGAACATATACGCCAGTGGCAAAACAGATCGAAAACAATATCCACCGCCACGCGCTTCCCGGTTGGCTTAGCAATTGAATCAGAAGCCAAAGTGCCAGAACAAACAGCAGCATGAAAGGAATTTCCGTCAGGACCGCTGCCGAAAAGCCGACACAAAGCGGATCCACAGCGGTCAACAGAGCGGCCAGAAGTCCGGCGGCGGTCCCTATTGGCCGGCTGATGGCGAATACGACCAGCGATACCAGTGCTCCAAAAACCGCCTGAATCAGCAGGACCAGATGTATATTCAACCCGCCCGCCAGGCCGACCGCCGCCAGAAAAACCGGATAGCCGGGCATGCGTTTGGCGTACATGCCGGTCACACGATAACTCTGGCCATGCAGGATGCGATGGGCCAGGGCAAGATAATCAATAGAGTCAGGCAACAGCATGGGATGCAGCCATGCCAATGCCGCCCGCAACCCCAATCCCACAAAAAAAATAATTGCCAACGCCGATATTACGAATTTCCGGTCGGCGCAACACCGTTCCAGAGATTGCCACATTCGGGAGAGCCGGCTTTTCATGCTATCGCCTTTCGGGTTATGCGGCGAGCTGGAGCACGCCGGGGCTTTTTACCGGGTTTCCCGTCAGACTTTGGTTGGCCGGACGCAGCCGACCGGACGGATTTCTGTCGGTTTGGTGCTGGTGGACCGCCACGGGAGATGCGCACGATGCCACGACGCGATTCAATATTCACAGGGCCGGAAAATTGCCGACGAACCGGGTGCGGCGTCTGGCGCAACTGATCCAGCAATTCGGTCAGTATGGTGCCGGAGATTCGATCTTTTTTTCCGCCCAGTGCGGCAATGCCGCTCCGCAATACCATGGCCGCAGCATCCCCAGATGCCGCAAGCAGTCGGCGGGCGTCGAGATCCCACGCTCGCGATGTTTTCCGCAGCAGACAGCGCCGCAACAGGTGGCGGCTATGCCGCATCAGGAAGCTGTGTGTGCTGCGCTGGCGGGCGGCCATGTTCACCAGCACTTTGCGAATTCCCGGCTGATAGCTTTCCAGCAGGGGAAGAAGTTCCAATCGTATTCGATTGCGCAAGAACCGTGCGTTCTGATTGCTTTTGTCCTCGCGCCAGGAATGATTCTGGCTTTGGAGCCAGTGGCGCAATGCGGCGCGCGACCAGCCGAGCAGCGGACGAACCAAATGAAGCGTTCCAAGACGGCGACATGGCCGGATGCCGGACAGACCGCCGGTGCCGGCACCGCGCAACAGGCGAAGCAGGACGGTTTCCGCCTGGTCATCGGCGTGATGGGCCATGGCCACGACAGTGCAGCGGCGTTTCCGGGCCATGGCTTGAAGAGCGGCCAGACGCGCCATGCGGGCGGCATTTTCACTGATTTGCGGTTGCCGATTCCCGGTTGTGCGCGGGTGCCGTGGCCATTTTAACCGTCGCAGTTCCAGCGGCAGGCCCAGGGTCTTTGCCGTTTGTCGCACAAGGGCCTCATCGGCACGGCTTTCGCGGCCCCGCAAGCCATGATTGACGTGGCCGATAATGAGTTTCCATTTCCAGAATCTGGATTGATTCACGCAGCAAAGCAGATGCAGAAGCGCCATGGAGTCCGCCCCGCCCGAGCAGGCAACCAGAATACGGCTCCGCGGCGCAAGCAGAGCATTTTTATGTAGAAACTGGTCGAGCTGTTGAATTAGACCGGTGGGAGCGGGCATAATGGTATCCATGATGTACAGCAGGAAGTGTAACGGGAAATCCGCTCCGCTGCCACGACGGGCTGCCCGGCCCATCACGTGCGGCCGCATGATGGGGCGACTGTGCGGCTGCCTGCTGGTGCTGGCCTGTGTTGTCGCTTGCGGTCGGGTGAACGGCCAAAGCCTGAATTCACTGCTCAACAATGCGCAGAATGCCAAGTCCCCGGGCACGAAATTCGCGCCGGCCCAGGCCAATCCGTTTGCCCATGCGCACGAAGGACTGGCACTGGGCGTGCGCCAGGGAACAGTGGAATTAAGTGACGGGCGGGTACTCACCGGAAAAATCTGGACAACGCTGCGCACGCCGTTCCGGGTCTGGCTCGATAACATTAAACAATACCGCGATATGGATATACGGTTGATCAAGTCGATCCATGTTAAAATTATTCGTGCCCATCTGATCCGCCAGTGGCGATGGCAGCAGGAGGGAAGCGATATAAAAGTCTATTCCGGCTTGACCAAGCCGCGGATCAGTTTTGCATACCGCTTTACCATGGTGAATGGAAAGACGGTCACCGGAACGCTGATTGCGCCACTGTATGTCCGCACCGCGCACCACCGTTACAACCTGCTGATGTACAAACGCATAGAGGGAAAGCTGGGCGAAAAACTCGGCGGGATTGTTTACGTGAAAGCCGTTCATTTGAAAGTTACGCCGGCTATTCAACAGGCGGCCGCGCACATGACAAGGGTTTTGCCGGTTGTGAACTGGCGGAAACTGATCAAAGGTGTGCATTTGACCAACAGCAGTGTGGATAGTTCGATTCCCTAATTCGACTTGGAAAACCAGGTCAGAACGTGAATGCCCATTTCAAATTTAAGACTGCAGCTTCGTCATTTGACCTGTCCCCGCTTTAAGGCCGATATTTGTCGGCCGAGGGCCGCGACTTATGGAATAAAGGCCTGGCATTGCCGCCGCCACTGACGGGCGTCCACAGCGCCGGGGCTGGATATTTGCCCCAGGCCTCGCGGATTCCGCTTTTCGGGAAGATATTTTTCGCGTAACATTATTCAAACGAAAGACTGGTGACGGCCGGTCTGACCAAATTTTGCAGCGGAGAAAACAGAATGGAACGCACACTCATTATTCTCAAGCCCGACGCGGTGGGGCGCGGACTCGTCGGAACCATTATTTCACGGCTGGAAGCCAAGGGGCTGCAAATTGCGGCCATGAAACTCACGCGGCTTACGCCGGCGCTGGCCGCCGATCATTATGCCATGCACCAGAGCAGGCCATTTTATCCTTCGCTGGTGAAATTTATGACCAGTGGCCCTGTGGTGCTGCTGGTGCTTCAGGGGAACAATGCAATTGAAGTGTGTCGAAAATTGATGGGTGCCACATTCGGGTTTAAGGCCGAACCGGGTACCATTCGTGGAGATTTCGGGCTTTCCAGCAGTTTTAATCTGATTCATGGCAGCGATTCTCCGGAGGCCGCGGCGGCGGAAATCAAACGGTTTTTCACGCCCGGTGAAATTCAGAATGACGGGATTGCATCCGCCGCCTGGGTGTATGATATGGACAGCGGCAAGCCACAATAAACCGATGGTGTCGGCCGCCACCGACAGGAGAAGCTTACATGATTGTAAAACGCGAATCACAGATAGATTCCGCCCCGGTCACAATGCCCGGAGCCGCCGACGTGCGTATGCAGATGCTGCTGGGGCCTGCGGAAAACTGCCCGAATTTTGCTATGCGAAAATTCACGGTGGCACCGGGCGGCCACACACCGCATCATCAGCATAATTATGAACATGAAGTTCTTGTGCTGGCCGGGAAGGGCGTGGCGATTGGTCCCGGCGGAGAAACTGTTTTGAATCCGGGCGATGTGGTCTATGTGCCGGCCAATGAGATGCATCAGTTTCAGAACCGATCGGATGCCGATTTTAAATTCATCTGTATGGTTCCGGCCAGTGTGCACAAGCCGGTGGATTGCTCACGCTGATGCGCCCCAGTCCGCGTGCTGGCCGGCGGGGTGAACGTATGGATGCCCAAATACCGCAACCAATTCATTCGCCGCCGCCGAGCGACAACTCCGATGGCACCACGGTGAATGTGGCTGGTCACACATTGACGCTTTTTACTGAAGCCCCGCGGCTGTTTACGGCCATGCTGGATGATATTCATTCTGCCCGACATTGCATCTGGCTGGAAACCTATATTTTTGCCAATGACCAGAGCGGCCGTACCATTGCCGCGGCCCTGATGCAACGGGCCCGCGACGGCCTGGATGTGCGGCTGCTGTTTGATGCGGTGGGCAGCCAGCGCACGGGAGCGGAATTTTTCGCCGAAATGGCCGCCGCCGGCGTGAAGGTGCATGCCTATCACAGCGTGTGGGAAGCCTTGCGGCGATTTTCTTTTTTCACCATCTTCAACCGGCGCGACCACCGCAAACTGCTGATTGTCGATGAACGGTCGGCGTACTTTGGCGGCATGAATATTGTGGACCACGGCCGTGATTTGCGTTTTCTGAATGTGGATGAACAGCATGCCCCGACCACCGGCTGGCGCGATCTGCATATACGGTTGGTTGGCCCGCAACAAGCCGAGGTGGCGGGGAGTTTCGAACGTTCCTGGCGACACGCCAAGCGCGAACATTTGTCGCGCCGGCCGAAACGTTATCGCCGGGTGAAACTCGTGGATGGCGAAGATTCCATTCATTTTTTTGACAGCGGTCCGGGGCTGAAATTCAGTCGCGGTCCGCGTGTATACCGCCATGTATTGCGGGGTGCCCGCAAGAATATAGTTATCGCTATGGCCTATTTTATTCCCGTGGGCCGGGTGATGGGGCAACTGCTGGCCGCGCGGCGCCGCGGGGTTCGGATGAGTGTTATTCTGCCGGCTAGAACCGATGTTCTGGTGGCGCAATATGCCGCGCGGCACCTGTACAAAAGGCTGTTGCGGGCCGGCATCCGCCTTTTTGAACGTGACAATCGGGTGATGCACACCAAACTGCTGGTGGTGGACCGCCAGTGGTCAGTGGTCGGGTCCTCTAATATG
The DNA here is from genome assembly GCA_021852225.1 of Planctomycetota bacterium. The sequence goes on along the minus strand of JAJZOA010000072.1, from coordinate 9,393 downwards.
GACCCGCGCAGTCTCTGGATTAATCTGGAATTTCTGGCGGTGATCCGTTCGCGCCGTTTTGCACGCGCGGCCTGCCGTATTTGCGGATATGAGATGCGCCACAGTCGCCGGATCACCGCGGAATATCTCGCCCGCCGATCCACCTGGCAGCGAATCGTCGATTTTCTCGCCTATTGCCTCCGCTGGTGGTTGTAGAAAGCCCGACCGCTGCACCTGAAGCGCCGGCTCAAATGGCCGGTGCCGACGGTTTGGGCCGCAATTTTGCAATCAGCTATTATCCTGTAACGGCGGCACGAATCGCCAGACATTTTTTTAACAGACTTTCCAATTGATCCAGCGCCAGAATGGTGGCGGCATCGGATGGACTTTTTTCCGGTTCGGGGTGTACTTCCACAAACAGGCCATCGGCACCTGCCGCGGTGGCCGCACCGGCCAGCAAACCGACAAATTGGCGCTGTCCGCCCGTGGCGGTTCCTAAGCCGCCGGGCAGTTGTGTGGAATGGGTGGCATCCATGAGAACCGGCGCGCCCAGCGCCTGCATTTGGGGAATGCCGGTCATGTCGTTGACCAGACGGTTGTAGCCAAAAAATGTGCCACGTTCGGTCAGCAGCACGCCCGGATTTCCGGTGGAACGAACCTTTTCCACCGCGTTGCCCATTTCCCATGGGGCCATAAACTGGCCTTTTTTCACATTCACAGGCTTGCCGGTTTGACCGCAGGAAACCAGCAGGTCGGTTTGCCGACACAGGAATGCGGGAATCTGCAACATGTCCACTGCGCTTCCAACAGCGGCGGCTTGTGAGCTTTCATGTACATCGGTGGTGACGGGTACGCCAAGTTTCTCGCGGATTTGTTCCAGCACACGCAGGCCTTCATCCATGCCGTGGCCGCGGAAACTCGACTTGCTGGATCGATTGGCCTTGTCAAAGCTGGCTTTGAAAATGTAGGGAATTTTATGGCGGGCGCACACCGCGGCTGTCTTTTCGCCGATGGTCAGACAGACCGACAGGCTTTCAATCACGCATGGTCCGGCAATCAGCAAAAAGTCATGTCCGGCATTCCAATTGACTGAACCGATTTTTATGACCGCCATGCAATCCTCACGTAAATAACATTGTCAATAAAATTAAGATAGCTTGCCGACGGCCTTTGCGAAAGATCCGAGGTGGCACGGGGCGCCCTGACTCCCATGCTGCGGTAAATGCCCAAGTGGCGCGTGCGGCGGTTCGGGCGGGCCGGTCTTATCTTGCGGCCGGCACCGGCGCAAGACGGATGAAGAGTTTTTTCGCGGCACCTTTTTGCAGCTGAATTCCTGCCGGCGGAATGGTTGGCATCGGCCCTGGTGTTAACACCGGCTTCCTATTGCCACCGGATTTCGCAGGCGGGGTCCACTCTTTCACATGCTTTTGCTTGAAGAATTTCAAGAGTGTTTCAATCGCCTTGTCCTGGGAACCTTTGTTATGAAAAAGCCATCGCCCGCCAAAAAAGGGCGAATGGAAAAAGCCCAGCGACGTCAACTTTTGGCCTGTGGTCATGGACAACAGATACACCACATTGGTGTGGCTGTCCCAATAGGTGGGCGTGTTGTTGAAATTCATCTGACTGCCAAACTTGCCCGGCGTTTTCAGCAAATACAGGAAATAGGGAACTGCGCTCACCGGTTTGGCCAGTCGGAAAAGCCGGATGTAGCCGAGTACCTGCGTATTGCCCGGATTCGCAAATAAATTTGCCAGTGGTCCATTCGGGTTCTCTGCGGCGTGGCGGGCCACCGTGGTTAACAGGCCGGTTAATTCCGGCGGGTTCCAATGTTCCATCAGTTGTTCGGCATATACGCTGTCTTGAAGCTGCACCCAGTAATTATTGGTTTTCGGGACAATAATTTTCTGTCCGTGGAACATGACAAACCGGCCTTGCGGATTATATGGAATAAATTGACCGCCATTGGCGATCACTTTCAGCCAAACCACTTGCACCATGGCCGGTGTCGGTTTGCGGTTCCAAACGGCATCCATCGCCGCCAGATAGACCAGCCGATGCGAATCGGATAAAAGTCGCAGTAAAAGCCAGTCCGCGTTAGCGCCCGTCCAGGGGGCGATGGCTTTGGCGGCCGCAGCCCGCACACTTGGATGAGGTGAAAACGCTTTGGCGACGGTATTGATGTGTTTAGCGGCAAGTCCCCACTCAAACATTCTGGCTCGCGCCGCCACCGGCAGCGACAGGACGGCCTTTGCCCAGCGGGAAACTTCCACATTGAAGCGGAGAATTTTGGTGACACGATTCCCTTTTTCCGGGCCGACCGCCTGAATCATGATGGCCATCTGGCCCGCCAGGAATTGCTGAATTTCGTGATTGCCTTTTTGCCGCGTCTGGTAACGGTCAGAGGATAAATCCTGCAAAGCCGCCATGAACGCCGGGGAGAGTCCCGGCACGTGCGCGGCTGAAGCGGTGGCCGCATGTTGAGCAAATGTCCAAATAATGACCAGTGCCGTCAGGGGCAGGAATCGACCCATGGCGCAACCCAACGTGCCAGTCCGATAGAAACTGCCGCTGAACCTAACCGAGCCTTGACCGCGGCGGAATGGAAGACAAATGGCAGTCCAATCCATTAAACAATTCAAATACATGATGTTCAACCTTAAAAGAGCGGGTCGTAATCGCCGCTAAATTAACAGACGCGCATCTTAACCGTTTTGCGAAGCGGAAGGCAAAGCCAAAGGCGAGCGCAAATTACGATTGCGTAAAAGTAAATTATATTAACAAATTATTTATATTAACCATAAATAATTACGTAAATACAAAATTTATTTAAAATCAGAAAAATTAAAGATTTTTGTTGACCCAGGCCTGGTTTCAATATAGACTCCATTCAGTGCACCCCCTCGGCTGGTCTGCCGGGGTCCCGAACAAGTTTGCCGTTTGTGTTCATGGCTCGCGTTCTTTGCGAATATGGACATAGCTGAATGCGTGAGAGGATCCTGGAATTTAGTCGGAAGTTTGCCTGGGAGGTTGATCGGATTTGCCCTTGGACTTTTCCATGAATTTTTTCATGGAATGTTTAATGGCTCTTTCGAGATGCGGCACTTCACGGCGGACGGCTACAGCGGATACTAAAAGCCTGTCAGCTGCGAATGAAAGCGGATTATTTGGGCTGGCGCTGTTGTTTTGCGCCATCCGACTGGTTCCTTTTGGTTCTTTTCTGGAGAGCGTTTATGAAATTGAATTCCATTTGTGCACTTGCGGTTTCCGCCGTTCTTTTCGGTGGTGCTTCAGCGGGCTTTGGCAACATTGTGGTCACCATTACCACCAGCGCCGGATCCACACGCCTGACTTCCAACGGGAATAGCAATATGGGCGATGGCTCCTTCGGCGGGTTTTCATGGCAGTCCATTACCGTAACCCAAGCCATGGGAAACAATTCGACGGAATTTGCCCTGGATGTCGCCGGATTAAGCAACACTGGCAGCAGTGCGGCTTCCATTACTTTCGCCGGCGTCGACAATAACTTTGTCCTTGCGCCTGCGGCCAGCGCGACCCTTCTGATGTCGAATGGCACCGTCAACTCCTTTTCCAACAGCAATGCCAGCGTGTCGGTAACCGGGTCGGCCCAGGATGTTTCCCCATCCGGTTCAATGGTCTCCAATCCGGTGATTACCAATCAAAGCACTGGCACGGGTGCCCTTTATGCGGATTCCGCCGCCAATTTTGCCAACCTTAATCCGGCTCTCACAGGCAACTTTGAACTCGGCAATACCCTGGTTATTAATAACCTGCCGGCCGTGCAAATTATCAACGACATTAACGGTGCTTCTGCAGTAAATGCCGCGGCCACTCCCACGCCAGAACCAATGTCAGTGGCGTTGATGTCCCTTGGTCTAGTTCCGCTGCTGCTGCTTCGTCGCCGCGCGCGGGCCTGAACTGATCTGCGGACTGCGGACCGATTCGCCGCTGGCGCAATGAATTTTCAAATACTCGCAAAAGGCTGTCGATAAAATCGATGGCCTTTTTTTTCAGACCTGAAATGTGGGCCGGGCTGATTCCGCGCAGATACACATCATCTGTCTGGTTATTCCAATAATATCCACCGGCCTTTGCCCACCAAAACTTTTAACGGGCCTAACTTGTATCCCCAAGTCGTTGCAGGTAAAATCCAATCGGTCGGTAACCCGCCTAAGCTGTGACCAAAACTTCTGATGTTCAATCCCCCCCTGATTAAATTCCATGCGCCGGCGTTGGCCTTGAAAATCGGGGGATAGGGCCAGTGGCTCTGTATTGCGGCGCAGGGAAAGCCCGCCGCGAATTGTCTTTTTTTTAGGAGTGCCCCCATCATGTCAAATTCCGCACAATCCTGTTGTTCAGGCCAAAGTTCGCTGTTTTCAACCAGCCTGGGCATTCTGCTGATCCGTCTGGTCCTTGGCGCGGTATTTATTTATTACGGCGGCCAACACCTGTTCGGCCTGTTTGAGGGGCGCGGGCTTCATCAGTTTGCAGTGCAAATTAAAACCGATGGTTTTCCGATCCTGCCGCCCGCCGTTTGGGCGGCGATTTCCGGCGGGACCGAATTTTTCGGCGGAATTCTGCTGCTCGCGGGTCTGTTTTCGCGGATCGTTACCGTACCGATTATCATTGACCAGATCGTGGCCCTTTGGGTGATGCACCGCGAAGGCTTCGGGGGTGTTGATTTTAATTTAGCCCTGATCGCAATGTTGGCGATGGTTCTGCTGGCGGGATCCGGCATGATGTCTCTGGATGCCCTGATATTCCGCTCCGCGGCACCCGGGCCTCGGCCGCTGGCAACCGCATGAATCCGGCGTGGGGACGGCCGAATCGCCGGTCAATCCCACGCTGCGCGGCATGTATGCCATAGACCGGCGTTAAAATCGGCTTTTGTGGAGTATTGTAAAATATCCGGACAGGTCAGCGAGGCCCATACGAAAAGCCTGGCCGACCGGCTCGGAAATTTCAAATGCAACAACTGCGGGCAGATTATCTATTCCGTCAACAGGGTTGTTTCCGCCGCCGGGCAGAAATGAATCGCCCCGGCATGATCGCGCACCACCAAGCCGGCCAGCGGATCTACATCCGCAATCTGGCCTGGAATTTCCCGCCCCCGGCACCGTACGCGCACCGTCTGGCCCAGCATCTGCGACCGCGTTTTCCACGCGTTGGCTATTACCGCTGGCGCGGCGTCCGCTCCGGCAATTGCGTCCAGTTCGCTTAGCAGCGCGTCAATAATCGACAGTCGGTCCCAGGCTTGGCCCGTGGCCAGGCGCAGCGATGTGGCGCGCTGGCTTAATTCCGGCGGGAAGTCCGCCGACTGCTGATTCACATTCAGTCCCAGGCCCAGCACAAATTTTCGTGTCGCGGGTTCCTCCACCCGGCCGGGAACGGTTTCAATTAAAATCCCCGCCAGTTTTCGACCGTCTATCAGCAAATCGTTCGGCCACTTCAGGCTTACCACGCAGCCGGTCTGCTTTTCCACAGCCGCCGCGCACGCGACTCCGGCGGCCAGGGTCAGCGTTTCAGCGGATAGCGCAGCATCCAGAAGCAACACCGACATTAAGATTGATTGCCCCGCATTGGCCGACCAGTTCCGGCCCCATCGCCCGCGCCCGCGAGTTTGGCGGTCTGCCAGCACCACCAGCGGCTGGCCGTGGTTGCCAATAGTTCCCGCGGCCTGCAGGCAGATATCGTTGGTGCTGCCAACGCTTTCAAAAACCAGTGTGTTGCGGCCCAGTTCACGCTTCGGTCGCCGGCCTGACTTTTCCAGTATAAATCGCCAGAACGGCCAGCCAGTTGCCCGCAGGGCCACCGTGTGGGGATCGGTTTCCAGAATGCAGCCGCGGGCCGAGAGCTCCGCAAGGCCCCGTTGCACCGCCGCGACCGAAATGCCCAGGCCTGTGGCAATCTGGCTAACGGCCAGTCGGCCATTCTCATATAAATACGTTGCAATCGTATGAACCTGGCTTTCGATGTCGCCTTGCGGGCCAGCATCCGCTTTCGGCTGATGGAGATGTGTGTTATGCATGGCGGGGGTCGCCTGTCTGACTATCGGGGATAAATTCCATGGAAACATCAAGCCACGGCGCACTGTGCGTGAGTGCGCCAATACTGATGCGGTCTACCCCGCTGCGGGCGGCGTCGCCAATGTTGGCCAGCGTAATGCCGCCGGAGGCTTCCAGCAGAGGCCGGCGCTGCGCGTTCAATCGATCGCGCATTTCCACAGCCTGCCGAAGCTGGGCGGGGGGCATGTTATCCAGCAGAATGATGTCTGCGCCGCCCGGCAGCGCGTCGGCCAGTTGTTCCAATGTATCCACTTCCAGCCAGATGGGAATTTCCCTGGCGGTTTCCTGACGAACGTGGCGGGTTAAATCAGCCAGCGAATGGCCCGGTCCCAACTGCTTGGTCAGTGCCGCCAGATGGTTATCCTTCAGCATCACACCGTCGTACAGGCCCATGCGGTGGTTCAGGCCGCCACCACAGCGAACCGCATATTTTTCCAGATGCCGCCAGCCTGGCGTGGTTTTGCGAGTATCACAAATTTGCGGACAGGCCATATTCGGTCCGCAGCCGGTGCGCGCCGCCTTTACAAAGCTTCGCGTCAACGTGGCAATACCGGAAAGCCGCCCCACAAAATTCAGCAGTACACGTTCCGCCGAAAGAATCGCCCGCGCCGGACCGCGCACCGTGGCCAGCATTGTTCCGCCCCCAACCGCGTCGCCATCTGCAATGCAAAGGTGCACTTGAATTTGTTCGCTGTATTCCTGGGTTATCTGCGATAAAAGACCAATTCCGGCGGCAACACCGGCCTGTCGGGCAATAATACAGCCCTGGCCTTGAAGATTGTCAGGAATTGCAACTTGCGAGGTGACATCTCCCGCGACTGGTCGGGACGGCGTTTCCGGTTCGGATATCGCCTCGGCTGGGGGGCCATAGCCCAGGTCTTCCCGCACCGCCATGCGGATCAGCGCAGCGGCCTGACCCGCCAAATCCTGTTCCATGGCCAGAGTCCGCAAAGATGGCGGGGGGTATGCTTCAGTCGAGTGACGTGGAATCATAAGCGCGTCCATATTCCAGCACAGGTGGCAACGATTGCCCGGCGGTCGGGTGCGATAATCCGTCCCGCCGCTGGGCATGATAACGGCTTGGCGGGCAAAATGGGGCGGTTTTTGCCGGAATCGCTCCTTTTTTTTAGAAATCGAGCCGTTTCCGCCTATATTTTACCGGAAGTCGGCCAAAAACAATCCAGATTGCGGCCGGCATTTCATCGTCCGGCCATTGTCTATGCGGGGCCTTGCCCCCTATCCGCCCCAGACCGCTTTCCCTATAACAACTACAGGAACCAGTTGGCGCGTGCCATCCTGAAGAGTTCCAAGACTTTCGACCCGGCTGTTATCCGCCGGGTCTGCGGAGGCAATCACATGCCAGTGTTTCAGTATGAAGCGTTGAACGCCGCCGGGCAATCGGTCAAGTCGGAAATTGACGCCCAAAGCTCCGATGACGCAATTTCCAAAATTCGCTCGCAGGGCTATTTCCCGATGAAGATCAAGGAAAAGACCCTGAAGAAAGGTAAAACCGCGCCGGGCGGGGGGGCGCCGGCCGCCGCCACCGGGGCCGCCGGTGCAAAGAAAAAGCCGGGGTCCATCAACATTAACTTTGGTGGCGTTTCCCTGAAACTTATAACACAGTTCACGCGTCAGCTTTCCACGCTGCAGGATGCCGGCCTGCCGATTTTGCGGTCCCTTAAAATTCTTCACCAACAGCAGCGGCCCGGCCTGATGCGCGACACGCTGGACAACATTGCCTCCGATGTGGAAGGCGGAGCCACCCTTTCTGAATCCATGGCGCGGCATCCGAAAGTGTTTGACAAGTTGTACTGCAACATGGTGCAGGCCGGTGAAACCGGCGGCGTGCTGGATGTGATTCTTCAGCGACTTGCTGATTTCATGGAAAAAGCCCAGAAACTCAAACGGCGTATTCGTGGTGCCATGATTTATCCTATTGTGGTCATGAGCGCCGCCGTGATTATGGTAACCGGCATCATGTATTTCGTTATCCCCAAATTCCAGAAGCTGTTTGCTTCGTTTAAAACCGGTCTGCCGGCGATTACGCTGTTCATGATTCACACATCCAACTGGATTGCCCATCAATATGGCTGGGCGGAAATTATCGCCACACCTTTTGTGATCTGGCTGCTGCTGAAAATTATCGGCAAGACCAAGCCGGGCCGATATGCCATAGACTTATTGAAAATGAAAATTCCGGTCATGGGCAAAATTGTTTCCAAGGGAACCATCGCCCGCTGGACCCGTACACTCGGCACACTGCTTTCAGCCGGCGTCCCGATTCTGGAAGCCATCAGCATTACCCGCGATACCTGCGGCAACATGGTGTTTGAAAAAGCCCTGCAGAAAGTGCACGACGCCATCCGTGAGGGCGAAGGCTTCGCCACACCGCTGCGTAATTCGCGCGTCTGCGATGCCATTGTCGTCAATATGATTGACGTGGGTGAAGAAACCGGCGACCTGGACAAAATGCTCATGAAGGTCGCTGATAATTATGATGAAGAAGTCGATGTGCTGGTCGGTTCTCTGGTCAGCCTGCTGGAACCGATCATGATCGTCGGCCTTGGCGGCGTGGTTGGAACCATTGTCGTGGCGGTCTTCCTGCCGTACATCAAACTGCTGTCCACCATTGGTGGCGGCGGGAGCTGAACCCAAACTGTGCCCAAGCAGGGTACCCCCACTTGGCCGCGCGGCCGGACGAAGAAATGAGGATGGTATGAATAACGCGAAGAATACAGAATGCAGAATACAGAATACAGAAGCCAGATCACAGATCACTGATCACAGATCACTGATCAATAAGAACGACTCTGTTTACCACGAAGACACGAAGACACGAAGAATTTTGGTGAACGCGGATAATCTTCGCTCGTCGTCCTCCGTGACCTCTGTGTCCTCTGTGTTAAATCCCGTCGTCGCCCCCCCGTCCTTCGTGTCTTCGTGCCTTCGTGGTGAATCGTCGTCGTCATCGGTCGTGTCGTCGTGTCGTCGCGGTGAAATCCCGCCGTCGTCGCCCTCTGTGTTCTCTGTGGCTAAGAATCGTCGCGGTTTTACGTTGATCGAACTTCTGGTCGTGATTTCCATTATCGCCATCCTGATGGCCATTCTGCTGCCGGCGCTTTCCAGTGCCATTAATTCCGGCTATTCAGCGGCAACGGAAGCGGAACTTGGGGCTATTAGAGCAAGCTGCTTAAGTTATTATTCCGCCTTTAATGCCTATCCGGGTCCGTTCAGCGAGTCAGACATTTCGAAGGGCTATGTGACGATTGGTGGCAATAAAATAACCGGAACCCAGAATCTGGTTCTGGGGCTGATGGGGACGGTTTATCCA
>JAJZOA010000355.1 GCA_021852225.1 Planctomycetota bacterium | reverse complement strand
CCTCGTGGCGGCAATGATTCTGGGGTGGGCGAGTTTTGGCCATAAAGGCGTTCTGTTTCCCCTTCTGGCACAGGCGATTGGCGTCGTGTCGGATATCATTTCCACTTCCAGCGTTCGTGCGCCGGCCCAAGGCGGGGGGCGGCAGGCCATGCAGTGCTTAAACTTCGGTTTCCGCGTTGGCGCAATATTATGCACCATCGGCTTTTGTACACTGGGGTTCTTTTACTTGAGATTCAACGGTTCGGAACTTGCCGCCAGTCATGTCCTGGCCGCCATTGAAACTCATACCCCCGGCTGGGCTTCCATGGGGGTTGCGGGATTGGATATGCGACCGGCGGTGGCGGCGATCGTCGGGTTGATTCTGGCGGTACTGCTGAACTTGAGCACGGAATATTTCACAGGCACGGATCACGGACCCGTGCGGGGACTGGTTCAGGCCTGTGCCACCGGCCACGCCACCAACATTATCCAGGGGCTGGCCACCGGACTGGAAAGCAGTGTCGTCGCGATTGTCATTATTGCAGGCAGCATCCTTGCCAGTGTGATGATCTTCTCGCACACCAATCCGATTTTTGTGGCTTATGGCGTGGCGATGTGCGGCATCGGCATGTTGAGCCTCACGGGCAATACCATCAGCATGGACGTGTTCGGGCCGGTTGCGGATAACGCCAATGGTATTGGTGAAATGGGTTATGACCGCCGGGAGTTGGGAGAGCAACGGTATCTCTCGGCGCGCGAAGTGTTGTCGGACCTGGATTCGACCGGCAACACCACGAAAGCCATCACCAAAGGCATCGCGATCGGCAGTGCGGTCATCGCGTCGGTGAGTTTGTTCGCTTCGTTTATCACGATAATCGGTTCCGGCGGCCGATCCGACCATGCCCATTTGAGTCAGGCGGTATACCGCGGCGTATCGGGCATCATGAATCTGTCCGATCCACTTCTGTTTATTGGACTGCTTATTGGTGGAGCGGTTCCATTTTTATTCAGTGCCATGACGATTCGGGCCGTGGGCCGGGCGGCATTTTTAATTGTCCAGACCTGCCGCGAGCAATTCCGTGATAAGGAAATCTGGGCGGGCACAAAAAAGCCGGATTATGGCAAGGTCGTGAATATTTGCACGCTCGAGGCGCAGAGGGAATTAATCGGGCCGGGGATGCTCGCTGTTTTAACGCCGGTGCTGGTGGGATTTTCCCTTGGTGCCATGGCTCTGGCCGGATTTCTAGCCGGGGCCATACTTTCCGGTCAGCTTTTGGCGGTGTTTATGGCCAACGCTGGCGGAGCGTGGGATAACGCGAAGAAAGTCGTGGAATGTGAACCGCGGGATGAGGAGAAACAGACCGGCAAAGGCTCGGAGCGGCATAAGGCCAGTGTAACCGGAGATACCGTTGGCGATCCGTTGAAGGACACCGCGGGGCCCGCAATCAACCCATTAATTAAAGTCATGAACATGGTATCCCTTCTGATCATTCCGCTGGTGCTACCGTTTGACCGTGGATTGGTTCATCAGATTACCACCACGGTGCCGGGATTTGCGGGCGTACGGATGTCCTATCAGACATGGATTCCATGGCTGGTTAGCGGCGTATGTGCTCTGGCACTGGCCTGGGCAATTTATCGATCCCGACATGAAGACTCTGCGCCGTGAAAGCATGGTGATTTCGCTTATACTTGGATTTGTATCCGCCGTTGCAGGGCTTTGTTTGATTGCCATTCTGCGGTTGGCGCATGGAGATAAAGATGAACCACGCCTTGGGTTCTCGAAGTACCGATGTGTTCATGCTTCTGGCTGCACTGGCCCTGGCGACCGCCGCCGGGTTTTGCCGGGCCGGTGAAACGCAGTATCTTGCCCAGGACACCTGGACTTTGGGGAATAATGTTGAAACATGGAACCAGGGATTTGTTGAAAATAAATCATGGGTAAGAAACGATTCCACGCCGGCGCAAATCAGCTTGTTGGATTTTTCCGGACGACTGCGGCTTGCCGATACCGGGCGTTACAGCCCGACGGTAGCTTACGTTTCAACTTATAACGAATGCGGCTATTAATGAGACATCTAATCCACATGATAGCCTCATAAATCAGCACTTTCTCGCATCTTTCACTTCTCATAATGTATCATCAGACGCCGTGTTGAGTATATATCGGCTTGGATACCAGCAGTGCGTTGTTGCCACGGCAGCTTAATGATCAATCCATGTCGTTGGGGATGCCGATTGGACAATTCGGCACATGGGGCGGTGGGTATTGCCTTTGGTGCTGGTTATGCCGGGAACAGTCCGTATAACGATCCCAGAAATCTGCAACCGGTGACGCAAATTGCCAATGCGGCTTATGTCATGATAACTCTCCATGCGACATTTTAAGGAATACAACAGTGACCGATATGGTGCATGTTCGTATGTGCCTCATTGCCTGGTGCGTCAACGGCGCGGCGTGGCTCGCGGGCGGTACCGGCTCAAGCATTATAGGGCGTCCAAAGCGGGTTACGCGGTCATCCAATACTATGTCTGATGACCGCGATTGCGTGGATGCCTGAGGTTCAAAGATGGCCGTCGTGGCTACTGTTGTGTTTCAATAGAAATGTCACGTCTCTGGCTGGTTAGGCTATACTGATCGGATGGAAAAACTTTTAATGAATCGGTGTGAACGGCGTCGGCATGGCATACAAAGGCAGAATGCTGACTTGGCGAGCGGTGCCCAAGCGTCCCGCCCAGGCACCGGACAACACGCCGAAAGTTCAGCGTAAAAAGCCGCGCCGTCCGCGACCGAATCACCCGTGGCGGCGCGGCATGGAAAAAGGGGTTCCCGGCGGCTGAAGGACGGGGCGACATTTCAATACTGTCCGGAAAAATGCTAACAGGAAACCCATACGTTCTTAACACAATCTTAAAGTTGCGCATTGGCGCGAAATCTGGTTTACTGTGCCGCATGAGTCGACGGGATTCCCAATATGACTTGCTCGAGTATCCGGCGTTGCTGGCGGCGGTGAAACAGGTGGATGATCCGCGTCTGGGCCAGTTGGCCGAACGTAAGGAATTGCGACACCTGCAAGAGACCCTGGCGCGGTTATCGTTGCCGACCAGCCACGGCAACCGGGTGTTGGAAACGCAGCACGTTTTAATATTCCATCTGCTGGGCTTCTACCATCCGATGCTGCGCAGTCTGCGGACGTTTGATCTGGCCAGCCAGAACCAGCATATCCACAAGGTGGTGGGTCGATCGCGGGTCTGCCGCAGCACGCACAGTGATTTTTTAGCGGCCGTCGATCCGGCCACGCTGTGGCCGGTGATCCAGGCGTTGCGGAAGAAAATTCCGGCGGCGCCGAAGCGGCAGGGCGATGAAGACATTGAGACCCTGCTGGAACATGTGGTGGCTTATGACGGCTCCTATCTGGAAGTTCCGGTGACGGTGGCCTGGGCCATGCAGACGTCGTATCCGGCGGGGGCTGCCCGGAAGAAAGATTCCTCCGGGACGGGGAAGTCTGGCGACCGGAAGCCACGTAAGCGGATCGCCCGTATCCGGCTGAATCTGCACTGGGCCGTGCGGCGTGGGGTGCCGGAGGGCGTGAGCCTGGACGGAGCCAAGGGGTCGGAATCCGACGCCTTCATCAAGGCTTTGGAACCCGATGTGATCTATGTCCTGGATCGCGGCATCTTCAGCTTTAAGTGTTTGGAAGAATTGTCGAAGCATCATTCCCATTACGTGGCCCGGCTCAAGGCGAATATCGCCTTGACGACCGAGCGGGAACGTCCTCTGACGGCGGCCGATGCCGCCCACGGCGTGGTCTCGGATCGCACGGGCTATTTTCCAGGTTCCCGGAATCACAAGGCCCCGGCGTTGCTGGTGCGGGAAATCGTCCTGATGGACCCCACCCGTCCGGGCCGCCCCATTCGTTTAATCACGGATTTATTAGAACTGCCAGCCCATATCATCGGCCTGCTGTACCAGCAACGCTGGCCGATCGAACTGTTTTTCCGCTGGCTGAAGGTGTATGCCAATTTTGAGCAACATGATCAGCCATAATCCGCGGGGCGTGGAGACCTGGTTTTACGTGGCGATGATCGGCACCCTGCTGATGAGCCTCTATACGCAACAGGAACCCAGCACGTATGCGTTTACCGCCAT
>JAJZOA010000242.1 GCA_021852225.1 Planctomycetota bacterium | reverse complement strand
TCTTTGCGGGCAGGTTGTTATGCCATGGCCTAAGCCGTCGGCGGCGGGATTTTTGCCGTCATAACTGAATGGGCACTGGATATTTTGCGTTAATCGAGCCGGACCAGATGGCTGCCCCCGATGCGGTGGGCCGATCCTCTTGCCCCCGCATGCGTCTGTTGCTTCATGCCGGATTGCGCGCCAACTCCCGCAGACGCGCGAACGGCGGCAAAAGCCATTACACTGGTGGACTTTGGCACTTGCGGCCGCAATGGTGCGGAGGCCTGATGTCCCTTCGGAGCAAATATGACAATTCCTTACCTTACCGCAGACCTTCCCGGCACCGGCGGCCGGATTAAAACAAAAACGGACGACTTCATCGTGCGCGAAATTCCACTCTACCCGGCTAGCGGGCAGGGGATTCATGTGTATTTCACCATTGAAAAGCGTGGCATTTCCACCCTAAGTGCGGTGAACATGATCGCTCGCGCATTGGGTCGAAAAACCATGGAGATCGGCTATGCCGGCCTGAAAGACACCCAGGCCGTCGCCCGCCAGACTTTTTCGATTGAACATGAATCGCACACGCGTATCGCCGCGCTGGAACTTCCCCAGATTCGGATTCTGGAAGTTACGCGCCATCAGAACAAATTGAAAATCGGTCATCTGGCGGGGAACCATTTCACCATCAAAATTCGTAACGACCAATGGGCCATAGCCGGTGGATCGGTCGCGGATGCCGGGCAGAAGGCTACTGCGGTCCTTCAGCGGCTGGCGACCACTGGCGTGCCCAATTTTTTCGGCCCCCAACGTTTCGGCATGCGAGGCGATAACCATCAGCTTGGCCTTTCACTGCTGCGGGGCCGCAGCGAAGAATTCCTTAATCGGTGGCTGGGCGATCCGGATCCGCAGGTGGACCATGGTGGTGTTCTGGAAGCCCGAAGCCATTTTGCCAATGGCAATCTGGACTTGGCCGTTACCCATTGGCCCGGTCATCTGCGCGAAGAAAGGCGGGCGCTGGGTCTGTTGGCCCGTCATCCGAAAAAATTTGATCAGGCCATGCGGCTGGTGGATATCCGCCTGAAACGACTGTTGATAAGCGCCCTTCAGGCGCATCTTTTCAACGAAACGCTTGCAATGCGTCTGGACCAGATCAATACCATTCTTCCCGGCGATCTTGCCTGGAAGCATGATATTGGCGCGGTTTTTCGCGTGGGAAATTCCACCAGCGACGCCGCAGTCGAACAGTCGCGGTGCGACGCCCACGAAATTTCTCCGTCCGGTCCCATGTTCGGCTATCGCATGACCGAACCGGAAGGCGAGCCAGGCCAGATGGAACGGACGGTGCTGGAAAAAGCGGAGCTTAAGCCTTCAGACTTCCATAGCCCGCGCGCGGAAAAATCAAAGGGGTCCCGCCGGGCGATGCGTTTTTTTCCGTCCGAAATGACGCTTAATACGGGGACAGATGATCTTGGACCGTTTCTGGAATTGATTTTCGCTCTGCCGCCGGGTTGTTTTGCGACGGTGCTTCTTGGTGAAATCATGAAGACCGACGTTCCGGTGGATTAACCCGATCGACAGCCAATCGCCCGTCATGTGCATCAGCCACGGCCCTGGGCACCTGGGCATCGGGCTTATGCGGATCGGTGTGGTCGCTGAAGGGGTATCAGGATTCCTCTTCCGGTGTCTCACCGGGGCCGGCCAGCACAATTGCATTTTTGCCCATAGATTTGGCCCGCAGCAGTTCACCGTCGGCGACGGCCATAAGCTGTTCGAGATTGGACGCATCCCATGGGAAAGTGGCCAATCCGCCACTGATGCTTAACCGCCCGGCAATCGGGCCGCCATCCGCGTTCCACGGGTGTTCCGCCACCGCTTTGCGGAACCGCTGGGCAATGTTCAGCACGCTGCGCGGATGCTGGGAATCCGGCTGGCGCAAGACCCCCTGGTCCCAGAACACCACGGCGAATTCATCGCCGCCGATTCGTGCAACCAAGTCCTGATTGCGCGTGCAATGTCGCAATAGTCCAATGACTTCCCGGATAATTGCATCGCCGGCGGCGTGGCCGAACTGATCGTTGTATTGCTTGAAATCATCAATATCAAAAAGCAGAATTGTGACGCAGAACCGTTCCTTCCGGGCCTTTTCCAGAAGCCGCGGCACCATTTCGCTGAAGTAACGCCGATTAAACGCTCCGGACAATTCATCTGTGTCCGCCAGTCGGCGCAAGGTATGATGCTGCCGCGCCAAGGCCAACATAGCAGACAGCCACAGCCCGCATTGCCGCAGTTGTTCAAGCACTCGCGAACTCGCCGAAGCGCTATCCAGCACCAGGTTACCGAAATTATGTTCACCGGCAGTAAGCCGCACAGCCACCGAAGATGCAGACTCCAGTGAAGGACCTTCCGGACCGGTTGTAGGTTCAAAACGCAGGACTCCCGGCCACCGCAGGTTTTCCTGCAACAGCATCAGGCCGGTGGTGGCCGCGTTGGCACCGCGCAGGATTTCCTCCACCATGCGCATCTGGGCGGAGGCGGGAAGTTTCAGCGTCGGGGATTCTAAATTCGCGGCCGCGTCGGCATCGGAGACCATTTCCTGTTCAGCAGGTGCGCCGCCAGCCGCCGCAACAGATTCCGCCACGGGGAGCGACTCGTCGGCCGGTTGAGCGGGTTTGGCCGCAGGTGTGCGGCCGGCTCGCCCGCCTTTGCCAGCAGGGGGTCGGGTGCCTTCAAACGGCACGCCTTCAGCGGCCGCTCGGGAAATTTCGGGAGAACCTCCTGGACGACGGAAAATGTCCGCCCCGGGTACCGATTCGGGGCGGCCCGGGGGATCAAATGGATTATAACCTGTCACAATGCACCTCTCTCTCGTGGACCATTGCTCGCTGGTCCGCGATGTTGCTTCCTTTCGCGGATATTTTATCGCTTTTGCTTCCATGCTGTTCAAACCCTGGAGTGGAAATCCGTTACCAGCTCAATCGGAGCAGCGTTCCTTAGAATACATACGTATTCTCTCATGAAACCGGTCGAATGAAAAGACCTTGCTGGCGGAATTTCAGCGGCCAGTTGCTTTTACGGTCCATCATACGCTTCAACGCCAACTGCCGACCATTGTTTCATAATGACCGATAAGTCCGCGATGTGTTAAACGCCCTGCATCCCAATGCATTCGGGCATTTCGCAAAGCGCGCTCCGCAGACATACAGCCGATGATTCAGCGGATTGGCTGAATCAATACCAAGACTTGCACGCGAACACCACCGCGTCCTGCGGAGGAACACGACCTGTTTATCTATCGGCCAATTATGGAACACTTCACGACTGAATTCAAATTGACGTCCAGCCGGAATTCGCGACTGCGTGAATTCGCGCGTTTATTCAGCGTCCACCTTGGGTCATTGACGCTCTTATAGGGCATGGCATGACCGAAAATTCTCGCAAATTCTTCAACGTTTTTGCCCTGCTTACGCCCTCGGCGGAGCGTTATCGGTACACGTGGGCATCAACGATTATACGCCAATTCCCGCAAAATTTTCGGCCATTTTTGACTTTACTTCGATCCTCGTGCATATTTACGTCAGATTGCTCTTGCATTTCCCGGCGCTAAGTTCGCCTCCAGTCCAATGACATGAAGGCGAAAAACCTGTTTGGATGGCACCGGAAGTTGCGAGAGCCACAGAGTCGAAATAAAAGTTTTCCTGAGGTGCACCATGGAAACCAAAATCGGCCGCGTCAAATGGTTTAATAATCAGAAGGGCTTCGGCTTTATAGAAGGAGACCAGCTCGGGGACATTTTCGTCCACCATACGGATATTCTGGCGGAAGGATATCGGTCGCTTAAGGAAGGGGATATGGTGGAGTATCAGGCCTGTCCCGGCCCCAAAGGACTTAAAGCCGCCGAAGTGCGCCGGGTTGAAGTCGGCCCCGCTATTCACCGATCCAATAGCATGGACGCCCAATGGACGGGCTTTGTATCTGAACTTCATCCGCGCCACCAGCCGGAACGTGGCTGACACGCGCCGTCATCGCGAATTGTGTCGCTAAGGCCGCCAATAGAATCCCGAACCGGGTCTGAATAAATTACACCATCCGCGATCCAAAATTTGCAATCTGCCCAGTCGATACAATCTTTATGGGTCCAACGGTTGAGCTTCACCCATTCCCCGCAC
>JAJZOA010000183.1 GCA_021852225.1 Planctomycetota bacterium | reverse complement strand
GCCGCACCGGGCCATGGCGAAATATGTGGTCAGGTCAACGGTGCCGGATGGTGTGGCGAATCGGGGAGGGATAGCCCCGGCCATGACGGCTGTATCCAGCACATGGTCGTAGGGCGAAAAATCGCCGGAAGGTATCTGATCAATACCGGCCTGCAGTTGCAGCAGCCAGTTGCCGCGGCGGATTTTTTTCATTTCCTCCAGCATCCGGCTGTCATTGATCTGTCCGGACCAGAACGCCTCCAAATGTTTTTTTAATTCGCGCTGTCCGCCGATGCGCGGAAAACCAAGGTTGGTTGCCAATACCATCGTATTATCTCCATTAATAAATACTTACATATATATAAATTGCTGGCCGTACCGGCCCGGAAGTTACCAGCTTAAAGAGCCGGCGTTCTGATATTCGGTTACCCGTGTTTCAAAAAAATTCTTCTCTTTGGCCAGGTCCATTGTTTCACTCATCCAGGTGAACGGATTGTGGCTGCCATAGCGGCGGGCCAGACCAATGCGTTCCAGCCGCCGGTCTGCCACAAACTGGACGTATTCCTTGAACAGGCCCGCATTCAGGCCAAGCACACCGCCGGGCAGGCAGTCCTGCGCATAGCGGATTTCATATTCCACTGCCTGGGCCACCATCCGGCCGATTTCTTCCTGCAGGTCGGTGTCCCAGGCAGTCGGATTTTCCTGCCGAATGGTGTTGATCAGGTCAATACCGAAATTCAGATGAATCGTTTCATCCCGCAGAATGTACTGGAACTGCTGCCCCACACCGGTCATCCGGTTCTGCCGGTGAAACGACAGGATCATCACAAATCCGCTGTAGAAAAATATCCCCTCCATAATAATGTAAAATCCGACCAGATTGCGGATGAATCGTCGGATTCCCGCATTGTCGGCGGTGGAAAAATCCGGCTGAAGAATGTCCCGTGTCAGGGACATGACAAATTCATCTTTACCCGCGATCGATGCCACTTCGTGGTACATGTTGAAGACCGCGCGGCCGTCCAGCCCCAGCGATTCACAAATGTAATGGAAGGTATGGGTGTGCACGGCTTCCTCAAACGCCTGCCGCAACAGATACTGCCGTGCTTCGGCATTGGTGATATGCCGGAAAATGGCCAGGACAATATTGTTTCCCACCAGACTTTCACCGGTGCTGAAGAAGCCGAGATTTCGCAGAATGACGCGTCGCTCCGGTTCGGTCAGCCGATCAGATTTCCACAGGTCAATATCCGCCTGCATACCCACTTCGGTTGGCATCCAGTTGTTCGCGCATCCATTGAGGTAATGTTCCCATGCCCATTCATATTTCAGGGGCCAGACCTGATTCACATCCACCGCGGCGCAATTAAGGAGCCGTTTGTCCGCCACATCCGGGCGGCGTGACAGATCAAAGGATTTGCCCGGGGTGCTGTTGCAACATGACATGATTCATACTCCTGATGAAAAACAGAATTGGGGATTTACTGACACGCTTCGCACGATGGGTTGTTCAGCCCGCAGGAGGCCGGTGCTTCAGCCGACCGATCGATGACAACTTCGGCAGATGCTGACGCATGTTTCATCCAGCGCGGCTGAATGCCGTGGGCGTTGATATCCACGCTTGATTTTTCCACCTGCGTGGCGGCCTGCGAACGCAGGTAATAAGTGGTTTTGAGTCCCTTGCGCCACGCCAGAAAATACATTTCTTCCAGTCGCCGACCGCTGGGCTTGTCCAGATACAGATTCAGCGACTGGCCCATGTCAATCCATTTCTGGCGGCGGGCGGCGGCTTCAATAATCCATCGTGGCTCAATTTCAAAGGCCGTCCGGTAGAGGCGTCGCAGCGACTCGGGAATGCGGTCAATGGATTGCACAGATCCGTCGAAATGTTTCAGATCGTCAATCATGCGGTCATCCCATAGACCAAGGGCCTCAAGGTCCGCCACCAGTCTCCGGTTAATCCACGCGAAATCACCGGACAGGTTGGATTTGGCGAACAGATTGCGATAGGCCGGTTCGATGGATTGCGCGACTCCGGCAATATTGGAAATGGTGGCAGTGGGCGCAATGGCCATCACGTTGCTGTTGCGCATTCCGTGGGTGGTCACATGGCGGCGCACCGGATCCCAGTCCATGGTACTGGTGCGGTCCACGTCTATGCTTTCTGCGCGTTGGCTTTCCAGGAGTTCCAGTGTGTCCAGCGGCAGAAGTCCGCGGTCCCATTTGGACCCGCGATACGATGCGTATGCACCGCGTTCCTGTGCGAGCCTGCTGCTGGCCAGAATGGCGTGGTAACTGATGAATTCCATATTTTTATCAGCAAAATCGACCGCTTCATTGCTGTCATAGGCGATGCGCCGGGCAAACAGCGCGTCCTGAAAACCCATGATCCCCAGGCCGACCGGTCGATGCCGCAGATTTGCATCGCGGGCTTCAGGTGTGGGATAAAAATTAATATCAATCACGTTGTCCAGCATGCGTACCGCGGTTGCGATGGTGCGGGCCAGCGCCGGCTCATCCACGCCCGATTCGGTTACGTGGGCCGCCAGATTCAGCGACCCCAAATTGCAGACGGCCGTTTCCGTTTCACTGGTATTGAGCAGAATTTCCGTGCACAGGTTGGAACTGTGCACGACCCCGGCATGATCCTGGGCGGAGCGGATATTTGAGGGGTCCTTGAACGTCATCCACGGATGGCCGGTCTCAAATACCATGGACAGCATCTTCCGCCACAGGTCCCGTGCTTCAATCGTGCGGAATTGACGGATCGCGCCATCGCGGGCCATCTGTTCATATTCCGCGTATCGGTCGGCAAACGCTTTTCCATAAAGGTCGTGCAGGTCCGGCACTTCGTGCGGCGAAAACAGCGTCCACTTTCCGTTCGCCGCCACGCGCTGCATGAACAGATCCGGAATCCAGTTGGCGGTGTGCAGGTCATGGGTGCGGCGGCGTTCATCGCCGGTGTTCTTCCGCAAATCCAGAAAGTCCTCCACATCCAGATGCCAGGTTTCCAGATAGGCGCACGCCGCACCTTTGCGTTTTCCGCCCTGGTTTACAGCCACGGCAGTATCGCTGACAATTTTTAGAAACGGCACGACCCCCTGACTTTCTCCATTTGTGCCGCGAATCGCCGCTCCGGTGGCCCGCACGCGCGTCCAGTCGTTGCCCAGGCCGCCGGCCCATTTGGAAAGCATGGCGTTGTCACCAATGGCTTTAAAAATTCCCGCCAGATCATCGGCCACTGTGGTCAAATAGCAGGAGCTAAGCTGTGGATGACGCGTGCCGCTGTTGAACAGCGTGGGGGTGGCCGAAATAAAGCGGAAAGTGGAAAGTGCTTCGTAAAATTCAATTGCCCGGCTGTTCCGCTCGGCGCCTTCACCGATTGCCAGCCCCATCGCCACGCGCATCCAGAAATACTGGGGCGTTTCAATGCGGCGTCCGGATATTTTCAGCAGGTACCGGTCGTACAGGGTTTGAAGCCCGGGATAGGTCAGGGTGTCATCACGATCCGGCATCAGGGCAGTGGCCAGCGCGTTCAGGTCAAATGTCAGCAGTGCCGGGTCCAGCAGGCCCGCCGTCTGACCGATGCGCACATAGGCGTGAAATCCGGTGCGGATGGCTTCGACGGTGCGGTGCCGCTCGGCTGCGTCACCGAATGCCTGGTCATAAATTCCCGCCAGAAGCAATCGCGCGGCAACCTGGTCATGGGCGGGATGACGTTCAATGCGGCTGCGGGCCACCAGAACAGCGGCCGCCGCCAGTTCGGCGGCGGTCATGCCGTCGTACAGGCTGATCAGCGTTTCCCGCAGAAGCAATGCCGGATCACAACCTGCGCATCCCCGGCAGGCGCTGAAAATGTCCATTTTCAGTGAACTGACTTCCAGCGGCACAAGTGATCCATCCGCCTGTCGGATGCGAATGGGGGGCTGTTTTCCCTGTTCGGCCTCCAGCCGCAGCGCTCGCATCCGTGCCCGCTGATGCCGATAAAGGATATAGCGCCGGGCGATATTGAAATGCGCGGCGTGCATCAATTGATTTTCCACAATGTCTTGTATCGACTCCACATCCACGGTTTGGTTTTCGTCCGCGGCGTGTAAGACCTGCTCCCGCACCCGCAGGACCAGGGCCTGAATTTCCGCAGCAGTCGGTTCCGGCAGCGGGCGGCCAGCGGGAATTTCGAGCTGGGCACAAAACGCGGCGGTAATCGCGA
>JAJZOA010000212.1 GCA_021852225.1 Planctomycetota bacterium | reverse complement strand
GCTGGTGGTGCTGTTCTGCCGCGGCCACTGTCTGCTGGTGGGTGTGCCGGGCCTCGCCAAAACGCTGCTCATTTCCACTCTGGCAAAATCCCTGAATTTAAGTTTCAACCGCATTCAATTCACACCCGATCTGATGCCTTCGGATATTACAGGTACCGAAGTCATTGAAGAAGACCGCGCCACCGGCCAGCGGTCGTTGCGGTATGTCAAAGGCCCGATATTTGCCAATGCGGTTCTGGCCGACGAAATCAACCGTACCCCGCCGAAAACGCAGGCCGCACTGCTGGAAGCCATGCAGGAGCATCAGGTGACGGCGGGTGGTGTGCAGCGGCGGCTGCCCGAGCCGTTTTTTGTGATGGCGACACAGAACCCGATTGAACAAGAAGGCACCTATCCGCTGCCTGAAGCGCAGCTGGACCGGTTCATGTTCAACGTACTGGTGAATTACCCGACCGAACAGGAAGAATTTGATATCGTGCGGCTGACCACGGCCCCGCGGCAGGTCATGATCGAACCTGTGCTTTCTGCACAGGAAGTCATGAATCTTCAGGAACTGGTGCGCAAGGTGCCCGTGGCGGACCATGTGATTCGTTATGCGCTTAAGTTGACACGACAGACGCGCGTATCGCAGAAAGATGCGCCGAAATTTGTGAAGGATTATGTCGCCTGGGGGGCCGGACCGCGGGCCTCGCAATATCTTGTAATGGCGGGCAAGGCACGGGCCTTGTTGCACGGCCGGTACCATGTCAGCACGGAAGATATCCGCAACGTGGCGTTTCCCACACTGCGTCACCGCGTCCTGACCAACTTCAATGCCGAGGCCGAAGGAATTCGTTCGGATGACATTATCCGCATGTTAATTGAACAAACGCCGCGCGAACCGGACGGTCCGGCCGTCACCGCCGGACTGCCCAAAGTGTTCACGCAGGCTCCGGTGGCGAGTTAGCCGACGAACGGGGTACGGCGTGCCGGGCCGGTCAAGTTTGGCGATTGATTCGCCGCCGCAGTTGGAATTTTCCGCAGGAACACCATCATGGTCACGCCCGAAGCGCAGAAAACAGATTACCGCCGGTATCTTGACCCGCGCACGCTGGCCAAAATAGGCGCACTGGATATTCGCGCCCGGCTGATAGTCGAAGGCTTTGTGACCGGAATGCACCGATCCCCGTACAAGGGCTTTTCAATTGAATTCGCCCAGCATCGGCCCTATTCCACCGGCGATGACATCAAATACATTGACTGGAAAGTATTCGGCCGCACAGATCGGCATTACATCAAGCAATATGAAGAGGAAACCAATCTTCAGGTGATGCTGGTGGTGGATGCGTCCACTTCCATGAACTTCGCCGGAGAGGCGAATCCGCAATGGCGAAAGTTTGACCATGCCATCAGCATTGCCGCAAGCATGGCCTATGTGGCGCTGCACCAGCAGGACAGCGCGGGTCTGGCGATTTTTGATTCCAAAATACGGCGGCTGATTCGGCCATCCAACAACCCGCGACAGTGGCGCATTTTAATTGATGAACTGACCACCACAGTGGGCGATGCCAAAACGGACGCCGGGCTTATTTTAGACGCCGTGGCCGAGGAAGTCCGTCACCGCAGCCTGATTATTTTCATCAGTGATCTGTTTGATGATCCCGCGAAAATGATCAAAGGAATTCGTCATTTGCGTTATCGGCGGCATGATGTGATCGTGCTTCAGGTGCTTGATCATGAGGAACTGGAATTCCCTTTTCGCACCACCACCATGTTCAAGGGCATCGAGGCGCCGGCGGAAATTATTGTCGAACCTCAGGCTCTGCGTGAAGCATACCTGGAGGAACTGCGCCGCCATACGGAGGAAATCCGCACCGCCTGCCACCAGCTTCATGTGGATTACGTGCAGGTGGACACCAGCGTGCCGCTGGATGTGTCTTTACCGGGCTTTCTGGCTTCGCGCGAAAGCCGCATGAAATAGGTCCCCGCATTGTGGGGGCCAAGGCCGCCGGAGCGGAAGGAAAATGGTTTTAGGAAAGTTTAACTGCTGGAGGCCCTGATACACTTGCACCCGGATATCCCCCTGGCGCTGCTGCCGTTTGTTTCCCCGTGGCTGTTTGCCGCCGGGGCCGCGGCTACTTCCATTCCCGTGGTTATTCATCTGCTTAACCGCCGGCGGTTCAGGCTGAAAAACTGGGCCGCGATGGAATTTCTGCTGGCCGCGATGCGGCGAAATGTGCGGCGGCTCAAGATGCAACGCTGGCTTCTGCTTTTGCTGCGTGTGCTGGCGCTGCTGCTGCTGGCGGCGGCCATTGCTCAGTTTACGCCGGTTGGCGCAGCCTTGGCACCGCTGCTGGGTAATTCACAACGGCTGACGGTGGTGGTGCTGAATAATGCCTATCCCATGGGGCTGCATCCGCATGGAGGGAGCACTCCGTTTCACCGCGCTAAAAGGCTGCTGATCGCCTGGCTGCAAAGCGATTCGGACATTGGCCGCGTTGCCATTATCAATGCGTCGCACAATGCCGTTTCACTGGCGCCTCGGCCCGAATTGCCGTCGGCGCTGCTCATCGGGCAGGTGCGGAATCAGAAGGTGTCGCAAGCCGGGGAAGATTTGACGACCGGTCTGGAGCAGGCGCTGGCTATCGTGAAGAAAAACAAAACCCGCAACCGATCGCGCACCGTGCTGTTGATAACCGATGACGCGGCAAACAATTTCGGTTCCCTTGATGGAACTCATTCTGTATTGCGCCAGCGGCTGGCGGCGCTGGTGGCGGCGATCCGGCACTTGGGTGCCCATTTGCGGATTATTGATGTGGGCCATCGCTCGGCGCAAAACATGGCCATTACTGATTTACAGCCGGGGCATCCCGTAGTGCTGGTGAATCAGCCGCTGGCTGTAAAATACGCACTTTTCAATGCGGCCGCCGCGGCTGGTCATGATGTGGTCCTGCGTTTTTTCCTGAATTCCACGCCGGCCGGCCAGACCGTTTTACACACGCTTCCACCGGGGCGGGTGGTAACGGGTGAAGCGCTGCTGAATCAGAAGGTTCCGCTGGCCGGTCCACTGGCGATTACCGCCCGGCTTTCACCAGATGCTTTGCCCGCGGACAATACCCGCCGATTTGTGGCGACCGCGGTGAAGAATATTCCGGTGCTGCTGGTGGACGGCCGTCCGGGTGATCCGGCTTCGGGCCGTCTGGCGAGCACGGCATGGCTGGGTGCGGCGCTGGCCCCGTTCCGGCGGAATAATATTTTCAAGCCGACGCGAATTGGCGATCTGGAACTGCCGGATCAATCCCTCAAACATTTTCAATCAGTCGTTCTCAGCGATCTGCCGCCCCCCGGACCTCGCCTGGCCGGCCGGTTGAGGCAGTTTGTGTCCGCGGGCGGCCTGTTGATCATTTACCCCGGGCCGGATACCAACGGTATGGAATGGACCGATGCGCTGGGGGCCGGTGTCAAGGGTTTGCTGCCCGCGGCAATCGGCTCGCTTATGTCCGTAACCCGGTCCGGCGCGGCAGGGGGAGGGCGCACACTGGGGTTTGATCTTTCGCGATCGATGAATCCGGTCGTAACGGCATTTCTGGCCGCCGAAAAAAGCGGTGTACACACCGGCTTGGCAGATGTGGCGACCCGGCAATATGTGGTGCTGCGGCCGCAAGCCAGTGTGGTGGCCCGCACACTGCTTTATTTCGCCAATGGTGCCCCGGCGCTGGTGGAGCGGAACATCGGACATGGCAAAGTATTGCTTTGGGCCATCAGTGCGGATACGCAATGGACAGATTTTCCCGCGCAGCCGGCGTTTCCAGCCTATATGCACCGGCTTTTCTTTTATACGCTCGCCAATCGGGAAGCGTCACGGAATCTGCGGGTGGGGGATAGACTCAATCTGCCGACCCACTTTTCGGCCGGCACCTGGGCTGGCCCTCGCCATGATTCACTGGCCCTTACCAGAAAACTCATCGGCGGACAGCCGCGACTCCAAAGCCCGCCCATTCCAGTCGCCGGTCTCTACGGGCCGGCTGGAAGTCCGGCGCTCGCCGCGGTCAACGTGGATGCCCGCTGGGCGGATGTGCGGCATACGCCCGCGGCTCGGGTAGCGGCCATTTTGCGGATTCATCAGACGAATATTCTGGAAAACCCCAAATCGCTGGCGGCGGCACAGCCGGCGCTGGCGGCCGGCGGCGGCAATGCCGGCCACAACCTGCTGTACCACCAGGGCC
>JAJZOA010000324.1 GCA_021852225.1 Planctomycetota bacterium | reverse complement strand
GAAATTGACATAATGGAATGCATGGTTTAACCCCCGGCAATAATGGAGGAGAAAATCCGGGCCTGTTGGCCAATTCCGCCCCAGTCCAGAATACCATATTTTTCATGGCGGGTCAGAAACAGGGTGAAATCGACTAATAAATCGGCAGGTCAGGCCGGGATAAGGCCGCGTTGCCTTCTTGTGCGATCAGTTGGCTGGCGCATTGGGGGCCGTCGGTTATTTGCCGAGGCATCGCGGGTTATTTGGTCTGGCCGTAGGTCGCCGTGGGGCCATGTTTGCGGAAAAAGTGCTTATCCAGCAGAGTGCCGCCGATGGGCGAAACACCCGGAAGGATCGCATGGGTCTGAAGGCACATTTTGGCGGCGAATTCCAGCACAATCGCATTTTCCAGCGCCTTGGCGGGTGTTGAACCCCAGGTAAACGGGGCGTGGCTTTTCACCACCACTCCCGGCACATTGGCCGGGTCAATCTTGCGAGTCTGGAAGCATTCGACAATCACCCGACCGGTATTAAGCTCATATTCCGTTTGAATTTCCGGCCCGGTCAGATCCCGCGTGCATGGAATGGTGCCATGAAAATTGTCCGCATGGGTGGTGCCCAGACATGGAATATCCGCGCCGGCCTGCGCAAAGCTGGTGGCATAATCGGAATGGGTATGCACGATGCCGTTGGCCGCCGGAAAATGGCGGTATAAATGAAGATGTGTAGCTGTATCAGATGAAGGTCGTCCACGGCCATCAATCTGTTTTCCGGTCTCCAGGGAAAGCACAACAATATCACCAGGCGTAAGCCGGTCGTATGGAACACCACTGGGCTTAATAGCCATGACGCCCGACGCACGGTCCGCTCCGCTGGCGTTGCCCCAGGTCAACACCACCAGGCCCGCGGCCACCAGTTCCTGATTCACGCGGCAGACATCCGCCTTGAGTTGATCATAGGCCATTATTTTCTAACCTCATCGCGAATATTCAGCAGGTCTTTCATCACACCGGAAAGGTCCGCCGCATGGCCGCTGATTCCAAAGGCGTCATGCATTTTCCGGTAAAGGGCATAAAGTCGGTTATAGAGTTCCATATTCGTCGTGGAAGGCTTGAATACCTTTTTCTGATTGGCGGTCATGGCCTTCACCGCACCGGCAAAATGCGCGTGCCCGCCTTTTTCTTTTCCAGCGGCGACCGCCGCGCCAATCGCCGCGCCAAGGGCACAGGTTTGTGTGCTGCGGGAAATGGCGACCGGTCGGCCCATGATGTCGGCATAAATCTGCATGACCAGCGGATTTTTAGCTGCAATGCCGCCGCAATTGACTACGCGATCCACCTTCACGCCGAATTCTTCAAAGCGTTCCATAATAGCCCGCGCGCCAAACGCGGTGGATTCAATCAGGCTCCGGTAAATTTCCGCCGGTGTGGAATGCAGTGTAAGCCCCAGTGTCAGTCCGGTAAGCCGCTGATCCACCAGAATCGTCCGGTTGCCATTGTGCCAGTCCAGCGAAAGCAGTCCGCTTTCGCCGGGCTTGAGCTTTTGAGCGCCAGCGGTAAGAGCGGCATAAGAACCTTTTTTTGATCCGCCTGGCTGGAGGCCATTGACAAACCAATTGAAAATATCACCGACGGCGGATTGGCCCGCCTCTAAACCAAAAAATTCGGGCAACACAGATTCCGGCACAATGCCGCACAAACCGGGAATATCCGGCAGATCGCGATTCATGGGGGCCACCATAATATCGCAGGTGGAGGTGCCAATAATTTTAACCAGCGTGTTGGCGGTTATTCCGGCGCCAATTGCGCCATAATGACAGTCAAAGGCACCGATGCCGATGGTAATTCCCGCCGGCAGGCCCAGTCGCACTGCCCAGGCCGGACTAAGCTGCCCCGCGGAATCGGCGTTGTTGTATGTTTTTGCGGGCAGACTCTGCCAAATCCGGACCAGCCGTTCATCCAATGAACGGAAAAAATCCGGATCGCCATAACCGCCCCAATTCGGATTAAAGAATGCCTTGTGGCCAGCGGCGCAAACGCCGCGCCGCAGTCTGGAGGGATGCGTGTTGCCGGCAAGATGCGCGGGTATCCAATCCGCAATTTCAACCCAGGTATGGGCGGCGTCAAATACTTTCGGATTGCCGCGAGCACATCGAAGGATTTTGGCCCAGAACCATTCCGACGAATATCGGCCGCCACATTTGGCCAGATACTGCGGCCGCAACTGTCCTCCCGCGGCGGTAATTTCCGCCGCTTCAACGTGGCTGGTGTGATCTTTCCACAGCCAGGCCAGGGCCGCAGGATCTTTGGCGAAAGCCTTATTAAAGGCGAGCGGTTCGCCCATGGCATCCACGGGCAGAGGGGTTGAACCGGTGGTGTCCACGCCGATGCCGATGACATCGGTCGGCCTGAAGCCGCGAATTCCTGCCGCCTGGCGCAACACTGCGCGGACAGTCTTTTCAATGCCTGTCAAGTAATCCTGCGGATGCTGGCGGGCCAGATTCGGCTGACGGGGATCCAGAATCACGCCATGATCGCCATGGGCGTAATTCCATACACTCATGGCCAACTCGGTCCCCCGTTTCACATCCACCAGCAGAGCGCGAACGGAATTGGTTCCAAAATCCAGCCGATGACACATTTACCGGCCATTAAAAGCCTCCGGAATTAACGAAAGAATCTTGTGCAAAATCGATTTATCCGCAATGGAGGTAAGTGTCCCATCCAAGGTAATTTCCCAAAGCGTCCTTCAGGATTGCAGCCACGGGAGCCTTTGTGGCGGCGACATGATGTTCAAAACCACGTTCACAGATATGATGCAGCAACTTCTGGAAATTTGGCACTTTAATGACGCCGTAGCCGCCGAATGTGTCGAGTTTGTCGTCGGTGAATTCACCTTCACCAAAATACGCGGCTATACGGCCTTCCAGATCGTTGGTGGAAACGCGACAATAGGTAAACGGTCCGGGAGCCACACGGCCTACAATGGTTCCGAAGGTATTTTCCTTGCCCACAGTTCCAGCGATAATTTCCTGGTAGTCCATTTTCTGGCTGCTGAAGAAATCTTTAGGCAGATTGGAACAATGAAACACGACGCCCTTGTTGGGATCTGATCCGTAGTTGTTATTCCAATCCAGGAGTGCCGCCGGCCGGCCGGAGGCCAGGGTAAGCGCATACATGCCCACCACACCGGCAATGTCTGTTTCACAGCCACTGGGCATAAGGGAATTGGACATCATGCTCATGATGGTGCAGGGAACCACGCCGTAGAATTCCTCCAGCGAAGTCCAGCATTGAATGGCCGTGGCCACCAATCCGTTATCTGCGACCCAGCGATCAATTGCCACGCCCAGCTTGGCCATTTTGATAATAGGCAACTGTGGAATTGAACCAGTGTTTGTATAACTCTGAATGGCAGCAAGTTTCGCCTTTACGGCGGGTTCCTGGTCGGTCATTTTGGCGGTCCAGCCCAGCACTTCGGAAAGGTCCAGGGTTTCCACCGTAATGCCCGCGCGTTCCAGCAGTTTTTCGCTGTAACGCACCGTGTTAAATGCACCGGGTCGCGCGCCAATGGCACCCAGGCGGCAATTGCGCAATTTGTTGACCACACTGCAGGTGGCGGCAAAACGCCGCAGGTCCGTTCGAAATTCCTCTGACTCCGGTTTCATGGTATGCAGGCTGGTCAGTGAATATTTAATGCCATACTGCTTAAGGTTATTGCAGACGGACATTTTTCCGCAGAAGCTGTCGCGCCGGTCCTTGATGGTCATTTTTTCGCCATCATCCTGAAATGCGTGAACCAGCACCGGCACATTCAAGCCGGACCAGCGGATGGTGTTGGCCACGGCGCGTTCGTCGCCAAAGTTGGGAAGCGTTACCAGAATTCCGTCAATCTTGCCGGCATGCTGTTTGAAAAGTTCAGCGCATTTGCGGGCGTCGGCATGACTTTCAATGGCACCGAATTTGGTCTGATCCACCGGCATGGCCACGACATCTATTTTTTCATCCGCCAGAATCTGAAGGATTGTTTTGCGCCCCGATTCGCACAGGTGTGCAGGAAAAAAGCCTCGATTCCCAACAATTACGCCAAGCGTCGCCATGAATCCAACTCCAAAATTGAAAACAATTCTTCACATTCAAAGGCCGGACCCGTTACGCTAATAGGCTGCCTTAAAAATGTCAATATTGTTCCGAAAATTGGCTTAACCGGAAAGCCGGTCCGCCGAACGCGGCCCGGTGCATTTAA
>JAJZOA010000276.1 GCA_021852225.1 Planctomycetota bacterium | reverse complement strand
AGCGCCATCGCCCTGTGGCTTTCGCTGAATTCGTCCACTTTGCCGATCATGCGGCGGAGCGTTTCCGCGCGGATACCCTTTTCTTCGGCGACTTGGTTCTCAAGCTCGCGCAGGCGGGTGACTTCCTTCCAGTCGTTCATGATGACCCCCTTTTGACGGGTGACAATACGCGCTACACCGCCGCCATCGTCGGGGCGACGGGCGCTTTTCCAGAGTTGCTGGATTATAAACAATTCATCGTCACTTATCAGTTTTAGCCCGGTTTCTTCCTGTAATTTAAGTAATCGGGTAAGAAGCTCCCGCCTGGCCTCGATATGAAGCGGGCCGGGGCCTTCATCGCCGTTTTTGCGTTTCATGTCCCGTTTGCCATTTGCCGGGTCTCGGTAAAACTGCAATGCACCGCGGAATTCAATCAGGTGCTCCATGCGCTCATCGCCCGCGGCCAGGAGGCCCTCGCTGGCTTTGTCGCGATCCACAACGGTGCAGGTCCAGCAGCCGAACCTTGAATTCCCGCAGCTGGGCGTACTGGTGTCGATCTGAATGGGGCACTCTCCGTTGGAAGCGCTGGCATACATCTTGTAGAGAGGCCGGTTGTCGCCTCCCCAAGGATTGGGCCTTTGCAATAAGAAGGCCCAGACCTCTTCGGTGGTAAGGTGCTCAATTGGATTGGAAACCCATACGCGCGGAAGGTCCGGGTGGCGGCTAAGGCCGTTGCGCGACTCTCTGCTGGCCATCCCCTGAGCACGGGTTGTGCTTTCGGCCCGGCGCGCGCCCAAATGCAGAATGGCGTCGCCCCACCGGCCAATCCGCTGGGTAACAAATGTCGTGACGGGGTCGATTTTAAGGCGTTGAGTGCACCAGCGGAAAGTTCGGTTTGGGGGCGGGTAGCCGCGACCTATGATATTTACCCAGAATGAATCATTGGCAGGGGGCCTAAGCAGGTTGACTTCTATTTTTAGATTATGCTCCTTTGAGCATTTGGCTATGCGGGCAAGTGTGCTTTCAATAGTCTCAACGATCGCTGGTATTTCCACACGCGTATCTGTGCAGACAATAACAACATCCTTTACACGCTGCTCTGGCGGAATGGCCATTACTGTCCCGACGACCAGCGACGCGACCATCGTGCTATCCTTGCCCCCGCTGAACCCTACCAGCCAAGGTCGCGGATCGTCCAAGTAGAGCCGCTTCATCGATTCACAAATTTCGGTGTAGTTTGAAGCCATATCAATGTAACATTTAAACCAAAAGCGGGGAAAAGGCAAATTTTGTTTCGACTTTTCGGAGGTTTGCGGCTGATGATCCTGCAAGATTCAATTCCCGGCCGGACCGCGCGACGGCCGGATTGCCAAAGGGCATGTCCCGGCGGGCTGTTTTACCTGTCGCCCGGAATACTGTAAAATAGTGCAACCCACAGGGGACGTAGCTCAATTGGGAGAGCACTGCCTTTGCAAGGCAGGGGTTGCCGGTTCGATCCCGGTCGTCTCCAGTTCGTTGGAAATAAGCGAGTTTCACCAGGTAACGCAGCCGCACTTGCCGAGGGCGCGGCGTTGATGCGGGCGAAAGACCCTTGATTTACAACGAGTTTCCGATTGGTGAGCAGGGGGGCGATCCTGAAGAATCGATCAAGCCTGTTGTTCTAAAGTTTTTGTAGCATGATTTCAGAACAAGGGTGCAAAAATTGCTACAATAGCATTATGGATAGGAAAGAGCCGCCCATTATAGCTTTTCCCTCGGCTAAAAGATGGGAGGAATGGCTGGCTAAAAATCACAATCTTTCGTCCGGCATATGGCTGCGGTTCTTCAAAAAAACTTCTGGAGTTACTTCTGTTTCTTACGGCGAGGCTTTAGACGCAGCGCTCTGCTATGGCTGGATCGATGGTCCGATCAAGAAATACGATGAAAAGTCCTGGTTGCATAAATTTACGCCTCGCCGCCCACGAAGCTTGTGGTCGAATCGCAATAAAGAACGCGTGGAGCGGCTGATTGCATCGGGCAAGATGCAAACCGCCGGGCTAAGGAAGATCAACGAGGCCAAAGAAGATGGCCGCTGGGAAGCCGCCTATGACTCCCCCAGCAAAATGACTGTTCCACAGGACTTTTTAGAGGAACTCGGCAAAAACAAGCAGGCCAAGGCGTTCTTTGCTACGCTCAACAAGGCAAATGTGTACGCGATTGCCTGGCGGTTACAAACTGCAAAAAAGCCAGAAACGCGCCAGAGGCGTCTGAAAATGATGCTTGAAATGTTGGCAAAAGGAGAAAAGCTTCATGGTTAAATAGGTCACCTTTCTAAGGGGTAACTGTTTTGTCAGCATATCTGGGGATATTTCAGCTTTTCCGCCCCCACCGCACCCTCGGACGGCGTGAGCCGAATGCCTCTACCCGGTGAGGGAGAGAGGGACGCTTTCTGACAAGGCTCATCGCTCGAAAAACGAATAAAACCCTTGCAGCACAAGGGTAAAATGGAAATGCTACCCTTCCCCCCGGGGGGAAGGGTGAGGGGAAGGCCGTCACCGGCTATTCCCAGAACGGATTGTCCTTGAAAAAGTTCTTGAGAGCCGGCAACAGAGCGTCACTGGTTCGAATCTCAAGGTCTCCGCCCCATTTTAAAGTCGGCGTTTTCGCGCCCGCAAGTCGCAATCCGCATCGGTTCGATATGTCATAAGCCCGTTCGCCAGAATATTAACTGCGGCTTGATTAATGCTTTTGTTATGTGATCGCGCATAGTGGCGCAAGGCCTGATCAGTCCGCGCCGCTACGCCGCGAATGGTGTATTGTTTGCGGCCGTAAAAGGGCGTCCTTTTCCTGCCTGCATAAAAGTAAAATGTGCCTGCATCGAAATGGGCGGGTAAATGTCATCAGGGTTGCAGGTAACTGACTTGCGGTGCTGCCTTTAAATCGCAATCGGTCATGTTTTTGCACACAATTGCTTTTGTCTCCACCATTGTCATAATATTGTTTATTATAGGTCGTGTATCATGGCGGCTACGCAGGGGAGTCAGGGGCGGGAAAAAGGCGGATAGAGTTTGACCGGTAACAAGCAGGGCGCTGCACAATCACGCCCGGATTGGTAAAGCGAGGGCCGCGAAGCAAGGATGCGGTTATGAATTCAGATTCCGCTGATTTGTCACACTTGGCCGCCGCGGCCCGCGGCGCGGATGACCGCAAAATTCTGGATTTATGCGAGCTGCTTCTTTCCGCTGAAAATGAAACAGAAATGCTCCGCGGTCTGATGCATATTCTGATAGAATCCTGGGGAGCGCAGATCGCCTGGGTCGGCCGTCCAGATGCTCACGGTAATTTGTATCCGGACGAATGCGCGGGTCCCGGTGCCGCAGAATATATGCGGTTGGCGAAGATTCGCGTCGTGGGCGATTCAGTACCCCAAGGCCCCGCCGCCCGCTGCTGGAAATCCAAAACGACAGTCATCGTGGCCGACTGGCTGCTTGAACCGGTGATGGATCCATGGCAAAAGCTCGGATTCGGATGGCGGTGTTCTGTTTCGGTTCCGCTGGTGGGCCTCCGGGGCATGGAGGGTGTCTTATCGCTTTACAGCCGCACGCCGGATTTTTTTTCCGGCATGCAGGATATGCTGGCCGCGCTGGGCCGGCTTTTGGGCAAAGCCCTCGAACAGATCCGCACCCGTCAAGTGCGTACCGCTTACGAAAGTCTGCTTGACGCGCTGACACTGGCGCAGCAGGAAACAAATTCCGGCGCGGATGAAGAACAGATCGCCCGAACCTTCGCGGGGCGTTTTTTTTCGGTCGATTATTTTTCCGTTATTGATGTCGTGCGGGCCGAATCCGACGACGGTTTTCAGATTGTCGCCATCCATTCCGTGCGGCCGGAATTGTCCGACCCGTTTGCCGGTCGCATTATTTCACAACCCGCCGGTGATCGGCCTCCATTTCTGAATCGGGTGGTTTCATCTGGTCAGGCTGTTTTCAGTAATGATTATCTAAGCGAGCCGCATCTTGCCGCCCCGGAATTTTCCGCTTGGCGCGCCTTGGCCGCGGAGTTGGGTGTTTGTCAGTTTGCGGCTATTCCCGTGCGGGTGGATGGTCAGATATGGGGCGCACTGTGTCTGGGAGCCAGCCGCGGACGTGTGGCATTTTCCTCCATGGTTGAATTATTCAACCGGCTGGGCGATGTACTGGGTGTGAAAATTGAGAAGCGCCGCCATGAAATGCGGCTGGAGGAAAGTCTTAAACGATTGCGCTTAACCGAACGGGTCTTTGAATCCGCTCAGGAAGGGATTCTGATTACTGATGCGGACGAACGGATTGTATACGCCAACGCGGCGCTGCTGCGCACCACCGGATATGCCGCCGAGGAACTTATTGGCCAGACTCCTCGCCTGTTCAGGTCTGGCCGGCATGACCGGCATTTTTATCAGAATATGTGGGCGGCGGTTCACCACTCCGGTCGCTGGCAAGGAGAAATGTGGAATCGGCGTAAAAATGGCGACCTGTTTCCGGTCATCATCAGCATAAGTTCCATCACGGACGAGGCCGGTCGAATCCGCCATTATGTCGGTGTGTCGACGGATATAACGGAACTCAAGGCCAAGGAATCGCACCTGCAGCAACTTGCGGCCAGCGATTTTTTGACCGGCCTTCCCAATCGATATGCGCTGGAACAACACCTGCAAACCGCTCTGCCCCGCGCAGCTCGCCACAAACGGGACATGGCGCTGGCAATTCTGGATCTGGACCTGTTCAAGCCCGTCAACGATACCCATGGTCATTCCGCCGGCGACCAGATTCTGCGTGAGTTGGCCAGCCGGTTAAAAGTCTGCCTGCGCGATTCGGATTTTCTGGCGCGCCTGGGCGGCGACGAATTCGTGATGGTGCTTGAAGAGATCAGCGATCGTGGTGACCTGGACATCGTTCTGAACAGGATTCGCGAGGCCGTGGAAACACCTTTTTCCGTGGATCAGGCCAAGGTGCAGATCAAGGCCAGTATAGGGGTGGCGCTTTATGCCGCAGGATCGCCAAGAAACAGCGATCTTCTGCGCGACGCGGATATGGCGCTTTACGCCGTCAAGCAGGATCGCCGCCGCACCGGCACGTTTTACGCGGTTTACGATTCTGCGGTGAATTCGCCCGTGACTGGCACTCGCAGCGGCGACGATTTTTTTCCAAAGCTGATCTCTTCAGGTCTGCTGGTTTTTTATCAGCCGGTGCTCAATGTGCCTTCCGGAGAAATTCGCGAGGTTGAAGCGCTGGCAAGGTTGCGATCAGGCGACGATATCTACGCGCCGGGGCAGTTTTTGCCGCGGCTTTCACCGGCGGATATCAGGAGACTGAGTCTGGCGGTTCTGACCGAATCGCTGGCGCAGCTTCGCCAATGGGATCAGCTTGGTTATTCCGTGCGCGTCGCGGTGAATTTTGAATCCATGGATTTGCTCGACCCGGTTATGCCTGCGAATCTGCAGCGGATAATTCAGCAAAACGGCATTGCGCCGGAGCGCATTACTTTGGAAATACTCGAGGGCGGCGAAATTCTTTCCCATCGCGGAGCCAAGCAGGCATTGGAACGGCTCAAGTCTCTTGGTGTGCAGATCGCTCTGGATGACCTGGGCAGTGCCTATGCCAGCCTGCTGCGTGTGCGCGAATTGCCGGTGGATGTCATCAAGCTGGACCATATTTTCTGTGTCGGCCTGCAACGCCGCCCGAAGGATTTGCAGTTTCTTATGAGTGTGCTGGACCTTGCCCGGGGCTTAAAAGTCGAATGCGTAATTGAAGGGGTTGAGAACAAGGATGTGTTCGCAGCCGTTCGCACGCTGGGTGCCCGTCGAGTTCAGGGATACGCCATCGCCCGGCCCGCGATGGCGGACAATATGCTGGAACTGATTAAATCTTCACCGCTGAAACTTGAACCGCCTGATGGTCCGCTGGCGGCCTATGCCGGACATTTAATATGGTACCGGTCGGTCGTGGAAATCCTTTTGCGTACGCCAAGCATTTTTTCACCGATTACCGTCGGAGATATTTCGCTTTGTCCGCTGACGCGGCAGTTGGAACCATTCCCGGAGCTTGATTCCCTGCACAGGCTGTTGCACACCCAGATCGCGGAAATCGCCGCCGGGGCAATTCCGGTACGTGATGGCTTGCGACAGCTGCGCGATACCAGTCAGTCCCTTCGCGCGGGAATCGAAAAATTCATTGTAGACCCCGCCGCCTCCGATGTTGCGCGCCGCGCGTAGGCGGTCCGACAATGCTCCGCAGGCAAACTGGCGGTTCACCGTGCGCCCAGTTTACTTGTCCTGGCGAACGTCGATTGGCTATCGCCGGGGAAGTTGGAAGATGGCTGGGTGTCGCTTGTAATGTATTCGGGGGGGGGAATATTCCGCACCCGGCTCTTTTCCGATAATCGCGGGAAAAAAATTAAGACCGCATTGATATTTACCGGCGGATGACGGTATTCTATTGCGTTCCAAATGTGTGTCGGATGTGGAAAATTGCCAATGCGAACTCCGCAGCGGGTGGCGTCCACAGAATGATTTTTCCGGAGCCGTTAAAATGGTGCAGGTTTTCAAGCGCTACAGTCTGATGCTGGTCATGGTTGTTTTGTCGGTTGGTCTGACGGGTCAATTGTCCGCCGCCCCGCGCGACAAAACACTTCTTTCAGGCTCGTGGATGCTGCAAAAAGCTACTCTGACGCAACTGCAACACGCCGTTCCGATTACGCACTGGCAATGGCGGTATTCATCGCTGGGGACCGGTGAACCGCCGGCGCATTGGACTGCGAAGGCTGCCCGTGGAACGCTGCCATGGGTGGCAAATTACGCCATTGGCAAACAGGATCTTTTTCATGGCAAGCAGGGATATGCCTGGTTCAAAGCCACGTTGCCCCAACTGCCCGCCGGTCTGCATATGTTGGAATTTCAGGGTGTTTCAACGCGCGCAACGGTTTATCTGAACGGTACCATGCTGACCGACCATCGGGGCGGGGCGTTCTGGTTTCAGGTGCCACTGAACAGCGCCTGGAACAGCCACGGGACCAACACGCTGCGCATTCTGGTACACATGACCCATCCGGGTAACAAACAGGCCACGCTTAAACCCGTCGTCCTGGGCAACGCCGCCATTGCGGATTTTCCACCGGCGGCCTTCGCGGCGGTCGGTGCCGGGGGCAGTGTCCATTGGCAATCTGTTCTGGTCCCCAACGATTTTGTCGTAAACGGAAAATTCAACCGCCGCGCCAACGGCTCGCACGGCTACCTGCCTGTTTACCCCGTCTGGTACAAACGCACGTTTACGGTTCCCGTATCAGACAAGAACCGTTCATTGGAATTGTATTTTGGTGGAGTGCTTAGCGATGCTGTGGTCTATGTAAACGGTATTCAGGTGGGGGAGCATGCTGATGGCTATTCGCCGTTCCAATGCGATATCGCTTCCGCCGTGCATTTCGGCGCGGCCAATTCGCTGGCTGTTTATGTTGACCCACGCGCCACCGAAGGATGGTGGTATGAAGGCGGCGGCATTTACCGCAATGTATGGCTGATGGCCAAACACCGCCTGCATATTGCCCATTGGGGTGCATTTGTAATGGCCACTGTTCCGGGCAGGATTCGCTATGGCGGCAACGGCGATCGTGCCGATGCCGGACTGGTGATTCAAACCACACTGGTCAATCAGCACAAACAGCCGCGGTCAGTTGACCTTGTTTCAACAATAATCGCGCCAACCGGAAAAGTCGTCGCCACGGTTCGCACCCCGGAAACCATCGCTGGATTGTCCAGAGCGACGTTTAATCAGACGGCGACCGTGTATCGCGCCAAATTGTGGTCGCTGCATCATTGCAACCTGTATTCTCTGCATACCAGCCTAAAGGCAGGTGCCCATCTTGCGGATGCCAAAACCACGTCGTTTGGCATACGCACCATTCGCTACAGCGCCAGAAGCGGCTTTTATCTGAACGGTCGCCATGTGGAATTGGATGGCACCTGCAACCATCAGGATTTTCCCGCGGTGGGTGTAGGTGCTCCTGCGGATTTGTGGTGGTGGCGTGTGGCCCGCCTGAAGGCGATTGGTTCCAATGCCTACCGCTGTTCGCATAATGCCATGAACACCGCGCTTTACAAGGCTTGCGATCATCTGGGTATGCTGGTCATGGATGAAAACCGTGAAATCGGCGATACCCGTGAAGGTGGAGACTATCGGAGTGCAAAATCATACGTGGGGGTGCCGTACGGTCAGAACCGGAATCTTCAGACTCTGATCCTCCGCGACCGCAACCATCCATCGGTGATCATGTGGTCGTTGGCCAATGAGGAAATGTATATTCAGGCAACTCCCTTCGGCGCAAAACTGTTTCGGCACATGATGAAAATTGTACGGAAACTTGACCCCACGCGCCCGATTACAAGTGCCATGAATGGCGGTTATCCCAAGGGCTTTGCCACTGTGGAAGATTTACTGGGCATTAATTATGCTCCGGGCAATTACATAAAAATGCATCGGCAGTTTCCGCATTTTCCGATCTTCGGCAGCGAAGTCGGAAGTTCGGAATCTGACCGTGGCGTTATGAAAAATAACGCCAAAGCCGGCCTGGTTGGCCAGTACACCATGCACAGCCCATGGTCGCAGGTGCCGTGGAATACCTGGCCCCTGATAGGAACCCAGCCCTTTGTGGCCGGTGGTTTTGTCTGGACTGGTTTTGATTATCGCGGCGAACCGACGCCATACCAGTGGCCGGATACCAATTCTCATTTTGGCCTGCTGGATATTTGCGGCTTTCCCAAGCCAGACGCCTATTATTATAAGGCCTGCTGGACCCGCAAGCCGATGGTGTATATTCAGCCGCAATGGGATTTTCCGGACAAGCCTGTCGGCACACCCGTTACCGTGCGCTGTTTTTCCAACTGTTCGCGGGTGGAACTGTTCGTCAACGGCAGAAGCCTGGGCGCTAAAGATATGCCAAAGTTTAAATATGTTGATTGGACTGTGCCATGGCATCCTGGTCGCCTGACGGTAAAAGGGTATTCCGGAACCGCTGTTGTGGCAACCTTTCACGTGCAAACGCCGGGTGCTCCAGCCCGTATCAAATTGTTCAACGAATGGCCGCACATAATGGCCGACGGTCTGAGCATCGCGCCCATCGGCGTAGAAGTAATGGATGCCCACGGCCATGTAGTGGATAGTTCCGCAGCTCGCATAACGTTTGCCGTCAGTGGACCGGCCGACATTGCGGGTACCTCCAACGGCGACCCCGCAAGCCAGATACCCAATGCGGCCGATTACAGCAACGCCTTTTATGGCAAGTGCATGGTGCTCGTGCGGGCAACAAACACCGCCGGAAGTGTGACGGTCACGGCCCGCAGTCCGGGGCTGCCCGCCGCGACACTGGAATTTCAAACACAGCCGGTCAAATAGCGGCTGCGGTAAGCCTTTGCACAATTGGCCGTTTATCAGTTGATCGCCAATACATTGGCGGAATAAATGGTGCCTACGCTGTCGAAAATCAGTGCAACCGGCTTCCACCGCAACTACGGGGGCTGCAACCGCAAATTCGGCTGCCACGGCTTGGACCGCGGTGTAACCACAGTGGCTTGGGCCGCGTTATAAAATTGTCGCGTTTGCTGCGGGCAGCATTGGCGGCAACTTTTCGAATTATGTTTTCCAATGATTCGAGAATGGAGGTCACCCATGGTGCGGCGGGCATTGGTGTGGATCGCGTTTTTCAGTCGACTTTGGCGAATTTCCGCGTTTATTCTGGGTATCGGGCTTATGGGGGCTGCTGGATGCACTTCGTCGCCATGGTATCAGAATAACAATCAATGTGGACCGGCTTATTACCATCGTGACCGAGACGACGGCGATGATGACCGCGACGACGAAGACGATGATCGCAGTTCCGTCTACGACCGCGATGACTATTTCCATTATGCGACGCCCGGCCGTCCTGTTTCTTCGGGTTACGGATATTAGGGCCAACTCCACAATTCTGTATGTAACCCCGGATTCCTGGAAAGAAAAGAAATAAAGTGGAAACTGCCAATTCCCTGGCTACAATCAATTGGGGCCGCAAATATTGTAACCGGTGTTTCAATCAGGGGCGGTATTTTTCCCATGGCGTCGTAAGTGGAGAATATTATGGCCAGGAATGCAATTCGTTATTTTATCACCGGGTGCCGGGTGTGGTACCTTGCCGTATTTGTTCTCGCCCCTCTGTTGATCGGGACGGGTGGATGCGTCTGGCATGGGTGGGGCCGTGGTGACGACCGTGGACACGACCAGTATTACCAGCGCGACGACGACCACCAGGACGACCACCATGATGGCGATCAATATGAGCACCATTGATCAGGCATCCGATCGGGCGTCACGGCGACTATTCCACGAACAATTCCGTGACGTTCACCGCGGATTCCCTGTCCGCAAGGGCTTGGGCCGTCGGCGAACTTGTCGGCCAGCCTTTTCGTCGGTGGCCCTTTATTAAATGTGAAGCTCAGGCGATGGACTGTTTTGCCAAAGCGGGCAGCAATGACTTTCCAGTCATTTCTGACGGCTGAGGCAGACCCATCATCATCAGCATAGTCGGGGCGACATCTGCCAAACAGCCGCCTGAACGAAGTTTCACTCCGCGATAGCGGTCGTCGACGACAATCAGCGGAACATCAAATGTGGTATGGCTGGTGTGCGGACAATTGTTAATCGGGTCCCACATCTGCTCGCAATTGCCGTGGTCGGCGGTGACAATCAATGCGCCGCCCATCTTTTTCACCTTGTCTACCAGCTTTCCTACGCAGGCATCCACGGTTTCCACGGCCTTAATGGCGGCCTGTAAATTGCCGGTGTGGCCTACCATGTCGCCATTGGCAAAGTTCACCACATACAGATCGTTTTCACCGGAATTCAGGTTTTCAAGTACAATATCCGTCACTTCGGCAGCGCTCATTTCCGGCTGCTGGTCATAGGTTGAAACTTTCGGACTTGGTGCCATTTGGCGGCTTTCCCGCGGGAAAGGCGACTCGCGATAGTCATTGAAAAAGAACGTGACATGCGGAAATTTCTCCGTTTCCGCCGATCGGAACTGCTTCAGGCCAAGCTCGGCCATATACATGCCCAGAATGTCGTGCATTTTTTCCGGCTTGGGAAAGACCACCTCCACGGGAAGGCCTTCCTCATAGGCGGTCATGGTAACAAACAGCAGGT
Source organism: Planctomycetota bacterium (assembly GCA_021852225.1). Next base: position 9,058 of record JAJZOA010000276.1, on the reverse strand, counting down.
CTTTCGGTCGCGATGACCGCCTGAAGCCGCCATTTTTCTCAGCGGAAAACCGGGCATCGTCATAGACGAATGCTTTAGTAATTTCGCGCGGCCGATCACCACGGTAATTAAAAAAGATAACCGAGTCATGGTCATGAATCGCCGCATCTACGCCGTTTGGAAGGTCAATCACACTGGGCACCACAAATTCATCACCCGCCCGTGAGGGTTCAGAAGCATGGGTGTAATAATCTTCCAGTGCGGCTTGCGCCGTCGGGAAATGTTTGCCTGCCCGCCGGGTCAGCAGGTTAAAGGCGTTTTCCACACGGTCCCAGCGGTTGTCGCGGTCCATCGCGTAGTACCGCCCGACCACACTGGCGATGCGGCCGATTCCCAGTTCCCTGGTTTTGGCCTCCAGGCTGGCTAAATATTTTCGTGCCCCCTGCGGCGCGGTATCGCGGCCATCGGTTATCGCGTGAATAAACACGCGGTCCGATGGAAAATTGACTCGGTGGGCCAGTTCCAGAATCGCATAGGCGTGCTCAAGGTCTGAATGCACCCGGCCATCCGAACAAAGGCCCAGAATATGCACGCGACTGTTCATATCCAGCGCCCGGCTGAACGCCTTGTTCAAAGCCGCGTTTTGAAAAAAACTACCCTCGCGAATGCGTCGCGTGATGCGCATCGTTTCCTGGTCCACAATGCGGCCGGCACCAATGTTCTGGTGCCCTACTTCGCTGTTGCCCATCACACCATCGGGCAACCCAACCCATTCGCCGCTGGTATGCACCAGCACACTTGGATATTCGGCCATCAGGTGGTCATCCACCGGATGCCGGGCAATTTTAACGGCATTGTAAGCATCCATTTCTGAATGCGGATTGCAGCCCCAGCCATCGCGGACAATAAGCATCATGGGGCGTTTGGCGGAATTTGGGGAGGAAGGCATTTAAAACTCCATACAGAGCAACGCAAATATTTTTCACACGGACCAGCCACGTTCATGGCGCACCGGTCATGCAAATGGTATCGCCAAGTGCCGCGGGAAAAAAGTGTCGGTGCCGCTTAATGAACAAACTGGAAATAACCCACCGCCAACGCTGTCGTGACAAGCGTAAGCGGAACGCCGACTTTAAGATATTCGGTAAATGCCAGGCGGATGGAGAACGGCTCGGCTTGCTCGGCAACAATCAGATTGGCAATCGACCCCAGCAGAGTCAGGTTACCCGCAAACGTGCTGGTCACCGCCAGCAGGTACCAGGTGGAAGTTGCGGACATCGGAATGGCTGGTTTAATCAGCAGCACCGCCGGTACGTTGCTCACCAGATTGGAAAGCACGAGGGTCGTTGAAGCCAAAGGAATATGAGATTGCAGCGAAATGCCGGCATGGGCAATCGCGTGCATGGCCGGTGCCAGCAGGGCATGACGCTGGGCGTCACCAATGACAATAAACAGTCCCACAAACAATAGAATCAGATTCCAATCTACCAGCGCAAACAGATCCCGCGGTCGGGTTTTGCGGGAAATCATCAGCAGGCCGGCTGCGGCGAGCGCGGCGACAGGCCGCGACAGGTCGATACCTTCGCCAATAATCATGGCCAGCAGCAGCAGCCCCATGATGAAAAGTGTCTTATGTATCATCGACCACCGGGTAACAGCCTCCCTGGCAGCCGGGTGGTCGCCGGGGACATCCATTTTTTCAGAAACGATATCAGACAACCGCCGCCGATACACAACCGTGACCGTTACGAACGCCAGCACAACGCAAACAATTACCAGCGGCAGCACTGTCAGGCTGAAAGCGGCGAAAGAAAGATTGCCCGCCTGCCCGATCAGCATGTTCTGGGGGTTGCCAATCACGGTGGCTGCTGAACCGATATTGGCTGAAACGGCCAGCGCCATCAAATATGGAATTGGATCACGTCCGGCACGGCGCATGGCTACGCACAGCACCGGTGTAAAAATAAGGCATATCACATCATTGGCAAAAAGGGCGGAAAGAACCGATGCGGCCAGCATAATCAACGCGAGCAGGACCCGCGGACTTTTGGCAACGCTGACGATTCGTCGTACCACCCAATCGTAATAACCCGCCAGCCGAAGCTGGGCCGAAATGATCATCATGCTGATCAGCAACGCGAGTGTCGGAAAGTTAATTTCGTTAATCGCCTGCCCGAAGGACAGCCTGTGCAGCACCAGCACGGCCACCGCACCCAGCGTGGCAATGGAAGTTCGGTCCAGCCGTGTACCCGGCAGGCCGCCCAAGGCCAAGCCCAGGTAAGTGGTCAGAAAAATCGCCAAGTCCAGCCATTGGCCGTGGTGCGATGCCCAGGAAGTGACAGCCGTCGCAAACGCAACGATGTCAGGCGTCATTTAGCCGCTCCGCTGGCGTTTGTGGCTGGCGATTGGCCGGGAATCAGATTCCCAAACGCCTTAAACGTATTCTGCACGCCATTGCCTAGCGATTTTCCAAGATTACTGGTGCCATTCAGCAAGTCGCCGGCTCCAGCACCAAGTATGCCGCCCGCAGCCTGCAGTGAATTCCGGAAAGCGGCGGGAATCTGCGGACTTTTAGCCGCTTGAATAGCAATAGCGCTTAATACCTGACCGAAAAGGTCGGCTATCCGCAGCGGACGGCCATCCGGATTGGTTGGCTGATCAATAACCAGCTTCTTAATGGGAATGGTAATGGGCAATCCCTTTTGGCCCGGTATAAGCGAAGGCCGGAAAATAACGGTCAAATGCGTGAGGATCACCTGATTGATCGCAAGTGCTTTGCCGCCAGAAGCAGTTCGCTGCGTTTTGGATGCCGCCGGCGTAGAAGTTCCGGCGTTGCCCGCCGGCGCTGTATTTTTTTTGATATTGTTCAGGATATCCTGAATGTTGGAATTCAAGCCGTTTTGATCGAGCGTAACGGTCAGGCCGTCAATGGCAATCGTGGTAATTTGCACCGTTTGGCCCAGAAGCGAGCCAATTTTCACGGTCACTTTGCACGATTTCATATCTAACAGGCTCGGATCGCTGAAACCGGCCGGGTTGGCAATATTTAATCCCTTCAACGCCAACGACCCGCCGAGAATATTTAACGCCACCTGACTAAGCGTGGCTTTGACGCCCAAAGCCGCAGTGGCGCGGGAATCTACCTGTTCACGGATAATTGCATTTATGGAAAACCAGAGCGCCAGCACAAGAACCAGAAAAAGCAAAACCACGATGGTAAGTATTTGGCGAAGTCTCTTTTTTTTCATGGGGCCGTCTCCTGTGACTTTGGCGAATACGAAAATTCAGCCTCTTCATATAATAACAGCACTTTTCAGGAAATGCATGGTGCTGTTTGGCAGGATTTGCGACCACGTGCGGCAAGTCGCCGGTTGCGGCCTGGTAAACGCAGGCCAGCAGTTGCCTACAGTAACCCAAAAATAGTTTCGCGAGCCACACAAAAGCGACTCTTGCGGCGGTCCCCGGCACGCTGGGGCATTGATGAGCAAGGTTTCGTCATATGCCCATGGCCGGCAATTTTGAGTTTAACCTTGGCCGCGAATCCTGGCCGGAGGGGCTTATATCTGGCGCAGGCTCATGAAACCGGTCATCCCAGATCGCTCATTTCTCAAGTTTCGATCACGGCGATATCCGCCCGCAAAGGCACCGTACCGCGTGCGTCACCGTTTGCCGGTTAATTCCGGCGGGGTGCGCGGGTTGGTGTGCGGAACGTGTTCGATAATCGCTGGTTCCAAGGCGTCTTCTTCCTCGGTCTGGACTGTCGCGTGATCAAATGCCTTGACGGCTGCTGTTTCATGTTTGGCTTGAAACACGGCCCAGGCCAAAGCCAGAACGCAGCCCGCCACCACCAGCCATGCGATCCACGGGTGCGGGGAAAGGGGCGTGATGATGGCTCCAGGCACGCGCGTTTTAAGCAGATTCTGGAAATGCCGGTCAAATGGCAGCAGAAGTGGAACCACCAGCAGGGCCACCATGTTCATCACCTTCAGGAGCGGATTGATGGCTGGGCCGGCGGTATCTTTCAACGGGTCGCCAATGGTATCGCCGGTGACGCTGGCCTTGTGTCGTTCCGAGCCTTTGCCGGTATTTCTGAGCAGATCACGCGGTTCGTCTTCGATGACCTTTTTGGCGTTGTCCCACGCGCCGCCGCTGTTGGCCATAAAAACCGCAAGAATCTGGCCAGTCAGAATGGCGCCGGCAAGGAAGCCGGCCAGAGCCTGCACGCCAATTAAAAAGCCGACCAGTACGGGTGCCAGGACCGCCAGAAGGCCTGGGCCAATAAGTTCGCGCTGCGCTTCAAGCGTGCAAATGCTGACAACGCGACCGTAATCGGGCTTTTTCACACGTGTCCAGATCGCCTTATCGTGAAATTGGAGGCGGCATTCCTGGACAATCAGGTAAGCCGCCCGTCCGACAGCGCGAATGGCCATGGAACTGAAGAGAAACGGTACCGCGCCGCCAATCAGTAAGCCGACAAAAAGTCGCGGATCGGCCACATTCAGAAGGCCGGAAACGGCATTATAAATATTTATATTCAGATGTGATTGATCAGATCCGCCGCCACTGCCCACAATGATAATAAAAGAGGCGAAAAGGCTCAGGGCGGCCACCACGGCGCTGCCAATGGCGATGCCTTTGGTAATGGCTTTGGTGGTGTTGCCGGTGGCATCAAGATCCGCAAGTACCTGGCGGGCCTGCCGGTAGTTGGTTTCGCCCATTTCATCGGGGTCAAAACCCATTTCGCCAATGCCGTTGGCATTGTCGGCGACCGGACCAAAGACATCCATGCTCAGTGTATTGCCGGTAAGGGTAAGCATTCCGATTCCGCACATCGCCACGCCGTAGGCGACGAAAATGGGATTTGTGCCCGCGAAAATCAGCACGCTGGAAATCACTGCGCCGGCGATAATAAGGGCTGCCCAGACACTGCTTTCCATGCCCACGGCCAGGCCTTGGATAATATTGGTCGCGTGCCCTGTATCGCAGGCCCGGACAAGCGTTTTAACCGGCGGATGCTGTGTACCGGTAAAATATTCCGTACACCAGTTGAGCACCAGCGCCAGCATAATGCCGCACAAGGTAGCTTCCGCGGGCCGCCAATCCAGTCCGGCGATTCCAAAGTTCGCCCACCATGGGGCGTGAGCCTCTACCTTCGCAAGGACCGAATTAGCCTGCAATGCCGCAGGCGAAAGCCGGAAATAGAAAAAGCCAAGAGTCAAAAAACCAATCGTGCTCAGCGCCGCGCCAAGCCGGAAGCCAAATGTGATGGATTTCATGGCTCTGTCCACTCCGCTTTGTCCGGCACTCCCCTTGTCCGCGCGAACACTCCAGGTGGAGAACATATCCGAGCAGACGCCAATGGCCCGCACGAGCAGGGGAAACATCACGCCGATGTGTCCAAATGCGGCCCAGCCCAATATCATGGCCGCGACCATGGTGACTTCATAGCTTTCAAAAATATCGGCGGCCATACCTGCGCAGTCACCGACATTATCACCGACATTGTCGGCGATGGTGGCGGCATTACGCGGGTCATCTTCGGGAATGTCCTTTTCGATTTTTCCAACAAGGTCCGCACCCACATCGGCGGCCTTGGTGTAAATGCCCCCGCCCACGCGCATAAAAAGTGCCAGAAGCGTGCCACCAAAGCCGAATCCAAGCAGGGCTTCAGGAGCGCGGTCTCCAAAGTACATAAAAATAACGGTAGCACCGAGTAACCCCAACGCATCGGTTAACATGCCGGTAACCGTTCCGGTGCGATACCCGATCTGCATGGCTCGACCGAAGCCTTCCCTGGCGGCGGCCGCCACACGCAGATTGCCACGGGTGGCCATGAACATGCCGATGGTACCCACAACCATTGAAAACAACGACCCCATGAGAAATGCAATACCCCGACCAAACGGCAGACTGATGCCCGCGGCGGTATTCCATTTGGCAGTCAAAATGAGGATCAGTGTGACGATTATTATAATCGGAAAAAGCGTTCGCCGCTGCCGCTTAAGATAGGCCTGTGCGCCTTCGCGAATCGCCATTGCGACTTCCTGCATTTTCGGCGTGCCGCGGTCCGATTTACGCACGAAGCGCGTCAGAAAGCCCGCGTAAACCAGGCCGAGCAAAGCCACTCCGAGCACGAGGAACAAGGCGACCCGTTCATAGGGTGCAAAGCTGGACGACCACAAAAAGCCGAAGGGCACAAAATGATGAGATGCGGCAGTCGGCGATGCGGCAGCGGTGGCGGGTGTCACGGTGGCAAGGGGCAAGTATCCGGCGCGGGCCAGTTCCACCATGACCAGCAGGCCAATGGTGGCCAGCATAAGCAGGCCGGTCTTGCTCGCAAATGCGCGCAATAAGTTTCTGGTCAATCCGGGACCGGCGCGCGGTCCTGGAGATGTCTGTTTCACAGAGGCATGTGATGTGTTGCCTCGATGGTCATCTTCCGAAGAGGCTTTTGGTTTCTGATGAAACATGATGTTAAATCTCCTGTACTGACGCAGCGCAACTGACGCCAACCGCATCCGCTGTCGGAATCATTTCAAATGACCCGCGACATCGGCTAACCGTTCGCCACCAGAATCAGACTAAGGTGTCAGGTTTCGGTTGGGCATCAAAGAAAGGCCTTAACTTCTACCAGCAAGCGGGCATGAATTCCCATAAGGAAATTCCCTAGGTCAGTGGCTGAAATATTGGGATTGTAGAATGCGGTAATCCGTGCGCGATACCGCGGACAGCAGGAGAATCTGATGATCCCGGAAATAGACGGCCTGGTGGGGTGGGCGCATTAAATCGCGCGAAATGACCCAGCGGCACCCCGACGAGTGTGATTGCACATCGCTATCCCGCCACCGTCGGGGAGGTCGTGCACGTTTGCCTTTTCTGCAGGCTGTTGTGTGTCAGCCAATTCAGCCAGGGGGCAATGTGATTCTCACGGACAGAAATTTCCAGCAATGGCGCAGCGGCATTCAAATGCGCCACATCGGAGCGAAATTGTGGGAGATTAAAGGGTATATATTGCAGGAGGTCCGTTTTATTAAGCAACAAGGCTCCGGCCACTAGAGATACATGCGGGTGTTTGGCGGCTTTGTCGTCTCCCTGGCAGACACTGAACATTCCAATTTTTACGTGCTGGCCAAGGTCAAATCCAACCGGACAGATCAAGTTGCCGACATTTTCAATAAATAGAACATCCAGGCTCTTAAGGTCAAGCCGCGTGATTGCCTGGCGTACCTGATTGGCGTCCAGATGGCAGCCATTGCCGGTGTTTATCTGAACCACATTGTCACAATATTTCGCCAGACGATCCCCGTCGCGGCTGGTGGCCGGGTCGCCCGCTAGAACGCCGATTTCAAGAATGCCGCTAAGCTTTTCGAGGGTGGCTTCAAGCAACGCAGTTTTTCCGCAGCCCGGCGCGCCAATTAAATCTACGACATAGACGCCGGCTTGGTCGAATTTAAGACGATTCTGCATGGCGATTTCGTCATTTAACTTCAGCACATTTTCAACAACAGGCACTTTCATAAGCAACTCCTTTTAGTTAAGAGACCCGGCCGGAAATTCACCGGTCGGATGTTCGCCGTCATATCCCGGCGTTTCGGCGGTTTCGGCCAGGCGTTCCACATCGCAGGCAATAATTTCCAATTCGCGTCCGGCAATCGTGCGACCCGCACCGGCTCCGCAAAAGCAGGCTGTGATCTGGCAGGCCGCATCGGGAGGTTCCCATTCGTTTCCACACCTGTCACAGCGAAGCCGCCATGGGACTCTCTCAATATGCAAGGCGGCATCGGGCCGGCCGGCGGCGGTAAGCAGGGCATGCCAGCCGAAGCCCAGAGAATCGTTATCAATTCCCTGCAAGGCACCTATTCGCAGTTCGACGCTGACCAGTTCCGAGCCTGGCGGCATTTGCTGCGCAAGAATATTCAGAATGGATTCGGCGATGGAAAGTTCATGCATGGCGTACCTCCCGGATTGCGCTGCGGAGACTGCTAATCCCGCGACCAATTTTGCAGAATGTGAATGTAATTGGTGCGTTCATGCAATTCCGGCCTTGGCATGCGGGCGAGGCTCATAACCCCCTGCAATTCCGAAAGGGATTGATATTCGTGTTGTTCCATCCATTCGGTCATTTTCTTATGTACCATGGTCAGATGCCGGGGGCCCTGTTTCAGGAGGGCGGAAACCATCTGCAGCGCGCCGGCACCGGCCATAATTCCCTTGATGGCGTCGGCCGCGGTATGTACACCACCGGTAATGGCGATATCAGACTTGATATGTCCATACATTGCTGCGGTCCAGCGTATACGCAGCAGCAGGTCATCAGAAGTTGACAATTGAAGTGACGGCATCGGAGCGAGTTCCTCAATGTCAATATCGGCCTGATAAAAGCGGTTGAAAAGCACCACGGCATTGACATCGCACTGGGCGACGCGGCGGGCGAAATTGACGGGCGAGGTATAAAACGGCGAGAGTTTCACCGCCAGGGGAATAGTGACAGCATTGCGCACCGCACGAATTATATCCAGAGAATCTTCTTCCAGCCGGGCGGCGGTTCGCTGGCCATCTATGGGCATATCATAAATATTCAATTCCAGCCCGTCGGCACCGGCTTCTTGGATCATGCGGGCATAGCTGACCCATCCGCCTGCGCTGTAGCCATTGAGTGAAGCAATCACCGGCACGGAAACCGCCGATTTGACCTTCCATATATGGCGCAGATATTCCTCCGGGCCCAGACGGAACTCTTCCGGTCGGGGCAGAAAAGTACTGGCCTCAAAATTGGAATAGTCGGCATGTTCCATTGCCCAGTTCAAAGACACCTGTTCTTTGATAAGCTGCTCTTCAAATATGGAATGCATGATCAACATGGGGGCGCCGGCATCTTCCAGGCGGCGAACCACGTCCAGGTTATTGACCAGCGGCGAAGCGCCGGGAATAATCGGGCTGTTTAAAATAAAGCCCATGTATGTTGTCGACATGTCAGTCATAAAGCACACTCCTTGTTTCTCCTTGGCCGCATCGGCTTCATCCGGAGCGGGACCCTACGCTTTAACTGCCCCATCATTGTTTGTCCGGCCTGGAGCAA
>JAJZOA010000181.1 GCA_021852225.1 Planctomycetota bacterium | reverse complement strand
CGCGGAAAATTTTATTGCCAACGTTCAGTTTCAGGTGGTTGTGGCCGTGGATACCGGCCCCAAGGCGGGGGGAGCTCAACATAACATAGTTTTGTACAACGGGTACTGGTGGGGCTATCAGTACAGCAGCACGGATACACCGGAACCAGCGGCACTCACGCTGCTGGGGCTTGGCGGGGCGATGCTGCTGTTGCAGCGCCGCCGGCGATCCGTCTGATTCGGACTCTTCTTAGGCGCTTGCTGGTAAAATTCATCCCCCGGGCGAGAGAGCGCAAGCGCCGCGTTGCCTCCCGGCAGCGCGGTGAATTTTTTTTGGATTGCCGGAAATTTCACTGCTTGTGCCGGCTGGCTGTCGACGGATCGCTTTGACCGCTTCATCGCCGGGGATGCGCCTACATAAACATTTACGCCGTCCTGCGGAAGGAACCTTATGCCGTTTGCCTGATTCGATCGGCCTAATCGTGGCGCCATAATTGGTATTGGCGAGGTGATCGTTTGCAATCGGAGGATGTAATGAACATATTGAAAAACGCCTGTTCACGTCCTCGCAGCACGATGTTGCCGTTGGCGGCAATCGTCGGTATCGGTGTCTCTATATCGAATCTCGGGCAGCTAAGGGGGGATTCGGCGGACGTGATATTGCAGGCCAGCGAGCGCGGATTTGGACACTTTGATCAGAACGCGACCAATACCACGACGCGGCCATCCAGTCGGGTCAGCTTTTTGGTCACACCTGCCATTCAAGGGGTGTCCGCAATGGGGCCAGCCGCATGCGCCCCCACTTCAGTCGTTAATTCATTTAATTTTCTGCAAGCACAATACTATCTTTCCAGCCTGTACAGCGTCGGCGACCCATATTCGACCATCAGTCGTTTGGCTTCGGGAACATATATGGGAACTACTCCAGGCGTTGCGAATCCCAACTCGCAGACCGGTTATATTGGCGGCGGAACATTTCCAGAGAATTTCGTGCTGGGAAAGGAGAAATACCTGCAAAACATACCCGGTGGAATCACCGGACCAACCGGCCAGCATTATGCCATTCAAACAGTTGGGCAGGTTGCGGCTCAGGACAGCAGTCTGCAGGCGTACAACGGCACCGGCCAGCCATTCACTCAGGCTGTGAATGGCCCCTGGATGGGTGGCGTATCCAATCAAATTCCAAGTGCGCAGTTTATTTTCCAACAACTCAAGGCGAACGAGGATGTTGAGATGTTCTTTGCCTGGACCGATGCAAACGGCAGCAATCCGCGGCCAGGTCATGTGGTTACGCTGACCCAAATCAACTACAACCAGACACAACATTCAGGAACCCTGAGTTTTGTGGATCCAACGAACAGTATTAACGTTGGCACGAATGCGAACCCAATATATTCGTACGCGCATGGCACTGGTGACGCACCGGATATCACCAGTCTTACCCTCACCCAAATGCCCAATGGTTATCTCCGGTTCAGCTATGCGGGCGGCGCGGCGAACGTTTCCGCGGACGATAACAGTGGTGGTTCGGCCTACGGCATCGTCGTAGCCGCCATTGCCGAAAGTCCCATCCCAATTCCGGAAGCGGCAAGCCTGTCGCTTCGCGCAATTGCCATGATTGGCTTCGCATTGCCGCGACGGAATATTTCACCGCGCTGTTCCTGTGAAAAAAAAATTCCTCCGACATGGGAACGCGTCCGGCATCTGACTGACAGTTGTCATTGGCATACGACATTTCGAAGTTCTGCGCTGGTCACAGTCATTCGCCACCCGCGTCCATGCGGGAGAATGGAGTGTGATACATGACATAATAACATCAATTGTGCGCAAGCCTGCGTGGATGCTTGTCGCTAAACCGCCTGCGCTCGCGCAAGGGAGAACGGGGTTTTGTCACACACGCCAATGCGCGGGGACGTTCCCCGTGCAATTCGGCGCTGTGGATCGCCTTTCTTTTTAAGGATTGTTTTATGAAAACCACACTCATTACTTTATCCGTCGCCGCTGTCGCTTTACCGGCCGGCATCAGCATTGCCGCGCCAATCGGCGTGGGCGACCCGCCGGCCGGGTCGCCACCCATCAGCATTGTCGTCACAGAGGCCAAAGCCAACAGCAGCATTATTATTACGGAAGGAACCGGAACATCATTCAACGCTGTGGTGGCCGTAGCCAGCGGGCCGGATGGCGTGCCGGAATATTCCACGGGTGGCATCTTCCTGCAGGCCGGGGATATTTACTGGCTTAATCCGACCGGCATTTTGCCCACTATTTCGGACATGATGCGCATATATCCCAGCGCGGGCAACACCGGCGACACTTTTTCCGTATTTTCCGCCAGCTATCCGGAAGACGGGCAGGAAGACCCCGCTTCCAAACCGCTCCCGGACAGTCCTTACGATGTCAATGCTCTGCCGGGCGGTCTGTTTCCGGTCAGTTCCGCGGGTACGGCCAATTATGCCAGCGTCCAGGAAAACGGCACCTACGTTTCGCCCGGGGGCAACGGAAGTGCCGGCAGTTTTACCTTCAACAGCGACCATGATGTCGTGCCCGAACCTGCCAGCATCGGGCTGATCGCCGCAGCGGGCGGAATGCTTCTGCTGTCCCGGCGTCGTCGGACGGTCTGAAAATAATCTTGGGAAACCACGCCTTTCCAGAGGGAGAGGAGAGTGTCACATCTTGTACCCGTGCGCCAGTCATCGGCCGCGATGAATTCCATGAATGCTGTATATCTGACATGAATGCTTATGCGACCACCGCAAAATCCGGCTGGTGTCTGAACATTTTATAAAATGGATTCTAAAACATGGCGCTGATGCATCATCCTGCCGCGCTATCCGAGATGCGTAAGATGTTATCGGCCATCTGAAAAATTCTACGGATCGGTCGCGGCCTTATTGCACATCGCCAAAATAGGGTAATATGCAATCGGCCTGCTGCCGGCCGATAGACGCAACTTCGCCCGCAGCCGCCTAAAATGTAACGTGCGGGCATGTGCCGGTTTTGGGACTCCGGAGGCAGCCGCAAAAGGACCATGGAAAAGGCGCGGCATGACAGATTGTGGACAAAGCTTTCATTCGACAGGCGTCAGCCGCCAAGGCGGCTTGAACCGGCATGGGTGGCAAATCCAATGAATGACCGAACGGCCTACGCACTCCACGCACTTTTGAACGACCATTACGAAATGGGTCGAATTTTACGATTCCGCCAGATTCGCAAGGGTACACAGGCGGAATGTTTCGAACTGCTGACCGCGGAACAGAATGAATTCCTGTTGTTTTTGTATCCGTCTGATTTTTCGCGGCGAGCCTTGTGCGACGCGGCACCGGTGATGGACCGTCTGGCTTCCGGCGGTTTTCCGGTTTCCCGACCCGTGGCCAGTCGGGATGGGGATACCGCAGGACGAAATGTATATGCCATTGAAGGTCCGCAAGGTTCCCATTTTTTTGTGACCACTCTTGCTCCAGGACAAATGGTTACCGCCGCGGACTGGTCAAGTCATGACCTTAGCAATCTGGGGTTGCGGCTGGGCTGGTTGCACCGGACCATGCGCGACGCCTTCAATGCCGATACCGCCGCGGCGGGTGAAAATTTGTCCCCGGCTCGTCGGCAGGCACCGGTTCTGCGGCTGACGGCGGCCCTGGAAAACGCCTCACCGCGTGGTCAACAGCTTCGTCAGATGCTTTCCGCCGCCGCGGTGGATCGTCTTTTGACCGATCTTGAAAAGTTGGAAAAGCTGCCAAATTCCGCTTTCGGCTATGTGCACGGCGCGATTTCACCCGAGGCGGTCCTCCTGGATCACGACCGGCATATTGCCAGCGTTGTGGACTGGGGAAATTTTTCCATTGGTCTGCCAGCGCAGGATGTGATCGACGCATTTGTGCACTGGTGCGTGCATAAAGATGGTGAAGTACGGGCCGAAGCGGCGCAAGCCCTGTTGCAGGCGTACATTTCTCTGGAAAAATTCCGCGGCGATCAATGGCATTCCGTGGTTATCGCGTGGTGTGCCCATCGGCTTTCGTCCGCCCTTTCTGGGCGCACCCATCTGCCCCGCGGTTTTGGGTCAATTCTCGAAAATCCACATTCTCTTTCCGCCACCCTGACTATTTGCCAGAGCAAGCTATAATCCATGGTCACATTGCGGCGTTGCGCAGGTCCGGTCGATTGGCAATGTCAGCCGTTGGCCGCCGTTGTGCCGCTGCCGCTTGAACCGCTGATGCGCCGGAATATCGCCCTGGAGTTCTGGGAGTCAGGAAATTCTTAGAA
>JAJZOA010000114.1 GCA_021852225.1 Planctomycetota bacterium | reverse complement strand
ATTTCCCGGCAGGCCATGCAACAGCGATCGGGACCGCGAAAAAATGCGGGCAATTGCCATTGAGGCCGCGGCGTTGGCGAAAAACTGCGGCGGAGTTATGTCCGGTGAACATGGCGACGGCCGCGCTCGCGGGCCGCTGCTGGAAACGTTTTACGGGCCGGAACTGATACGGGCTTTTAAACAGATCAAGGAAATTTTTGATCCTGCTGGCATTTTTAATCCAGGTATGATTGTCGATACGTTACCGTTGGAAGGAATGACTTCGCACTTGCGTGTGGACGCACAACCCGGGATGGATAACCTTGCAAAAATTCCGACTTTTTACCGTTATCCGGGCGAACACGGCTTTGCGCAGGCTGTTGAACTCTGCAATGGCGCCGGATTCTGCCGCAGACGATCGGGTGGAACCATGTGTCCATCCTATCGAGCGACATTGGATGAACGGCATTCCACGCGCGGCAGAGCCAATGCCATTCGCATGGCGGTCGCCGGTAACGACACGCCCGGCCGGCATCCGAACTGGCATGACTTACCGACACTGGCCACACTCGACCTTTGCCTTGGCTGCAAGGCCTGCCGTACCGAATGCCCCAGCAGTGTGGATATTGCGCAGTTAAAGGCGGAATATTTGGCGCAGCATTACCGCGGTGGTGACCCATCCGCCGAAGCGCTGTTGCTGGCTAATTATCGTCTTTTCGCCCGCATGGGGGCCGCACTGCCGACTGTCGTGAACCGTCTGTCCGCGACCGCGCCAGTGCGCAGATTCCTGACGCGGCGGGGGGGTATGGCGCCGCAGCGGACATTACCGCGGTTTTCCCGATCGCTTTTTCAACTTGCAAATCGGCAACGGCGCCGGTTTTCTGACCAGAGTCCGGCGGACGAACGCCGCATTGTATTTTTTGGCGACTGCTTCACGGCGTATCACGATTCGGGGCTGGGACTGGCGGCGATTCGGGTCATTGAAAAACTAGGCTATCGGCTGCACCTGGCGAATGCCGGCTGTTGCGGCCGGGTCCTGATTTCCAACGGCCTTCTGGAACAGGCTGTGGCGACCATTGGACCGACATTGTCGTTTCTGGCTGCTATGGCCGCCGATTCGCGCGTGGAGGCGATTCTGGTTTCCGAACCATCGTGCTTCAGCGCCATGGTCGACGATTGGCGCAAACTGCGTCACATCGGGCCGCCTGGAACGCTTGATGCGGTTCTGGAAAAACTTATGTGCGTGGAGGATTTTGTACAGCGGAACTGGAATCGGCATCCGAGGCCGCCAGCCTTGCGCGGCCGCGGCGCGCCGGCGCTGTTCCATGGACATTGCCATCAGAAAGCATTGTGGGGTATTGGAGAAACCGTCGAGTTGCTGACCCGCGTGTGCGGCGACGGACTGGTGACGCTGCCCACCGGCTGCTGCGGCATGGCCGGTGCCTTCGGCTACCGTCAAGAGCATTATGATGTATCCATGAACATATTTGCACAGTGTGAATTTGATCCGATCCGTCAGGCCGGCCCGCAGACGCTGCTTCTGGCCAGTGGAATCAGTTGCCGCGACCAAATTCGCCACGCCACCGGGCGGCAGGCTATTCACCCGATTCAACTTCTGGATCAGATGTTGACAGATAATATGCCGGCAAGCTGATGGAAAACAGAGGCGATGATTTGTGGACCTTCCGCGACGGGGCGGTGCCCTGCAACTGCCTGCCGGCGGGTATTGCGGCGATACTCATTGTAGAAGAAATATTGCGAGCGGTGAGTTGGCCGGAGTCAGCCCAGATGGTATGATAATCTCTCCAAACCGCGCCAATGCCGCAGCGATCAGGGCATTTGCGGGGAAAAGCGATACTTGCCGCCGACGTAGCTCAATGGCAGAGCAACGGTTTTGTAAACCGTAGGTTGCGCGTTCGACTCGCGCCGTCGGCTTGTCACCTTTAACCGGTAAAAAGTTATACTGTGCGCTGCTCCTTCCGGAGTGGAATGAATTCGCACTTGGCGAGGTGGGCGGGCCGCTGCTTTCATTCTGGCTCAAAGCCGGTCAGGATACATCAAATCTGTTGGCCGAATGAAAGGATTGCGATTGCGATTCAGAGTGTTTTTTAACCTAAGCGTGCGAACCTAAGGAATAGAGAGGTTGAATGGATTCGTTGAATCAAAGTCTCAGGCTCGCGGATCGGGTGGCTTTGCCAATCCGCATCGGCTGGGGCACCGGCGGCCTGACTGACAGTTTCATGACCACCTTGCTCTACAGCCTGGCGCTGGTCATTTTTCCATTGTATTGGGGGCTGCCTGCCGCATGGGTCGGCCTGGCGCTGGGCTTGCCGCGAATTGTGGATGCCGTGGTGGATCCTTTAGTCGGTTATCTTTCAGATAACACCCGCTCGCGATGGGGGCGGCGGCGGCCTTATATGCTGGCTGGAATACTTCTTTGTGCATTTTTACTGCCCGCCATTTGGGCACCGCCATTTCAATCGCCGAACCACGTGGTCTGGTGGCTGGTAATTGGGCTGTTGCTTTATGCCATCGGCTATTCCCTTTATGTGGTTCCCTATACGGCGCTGGGTTATGAACTGACCGAGGATCAGGACGAACGCAGCCGCGTTCTGGCCTGGCGTATGTACATTGGTCTTCCGGCCAGTTTGCTGGCCGCCTGGTATCTTCCAATCTGTCTGAAACTTGGCCCGGTGTTTGGCAAGGTCAGCACTGCCGCGATGGCGCTTGCCGCCTGCGCCGGCGTGGCCATTCTGGTGACAGGGACAATTCCACTTTTTGCGTGTCGCCGGCTGCATGAACTTCCGCTGCCGGCACAGCGGATTGCCCCCTGGACCGCTTTAACACGGACCCTGACCAGCGTCCCGTTTGTAATTATGTCCCTGGCGTACATTCCTCTGATTGTAGTGGCAACAGGTGCTTACAGCATAAATATATATCTAAATTTCTTTTATGTATACGCGGGCAATGTGCACAATCAACAACTGGGCGCAAGGGTGGCCGGATGGAGCAGTACGCTGGTCGGGTTGCTGGCGTATGTCAGCCTGCCGCTGCTGACATGGCTGTCTGTGCGCACGTCTAAAAAGGCTGCCTTGCTTGGCGGCATGGTACTGGTCACACTGGGGCAGCTTACCCAATGGTTCACCATTACGCCGAAGGTCCCCTATCTGCAGCTTGGTTCGCAGTTTATCGCCGGATTAGGCCTCGGCGGCTGCTGGCTGATGATTGCCTCCATGATCGGCGACATTTGCGATGATGATGAGCTTAAATGCGGCCAGCGCCGTCAGGGCCTGTTCAGCGCAGTCAATTCCCTGACCCAGAAAGTTGGGATTGGCCTGGGGGCGATCCTCGCGGGGCAATTAATCTCCTGGTCGGGTCTGGACCCCGAAGCGGCGCGGCGGCTGCATTATGCCCCGGCCGCCGCGATCACCAAACTCCGGATATGGTATGCGTTCGGCGGTTCCGCCATTCTGCTGTGCGCTTCTGTTTTTATTCTGTTCTATCCGATTACGCGTCAGCGGGCGCAAAAAACACGTGAATTGCTGGACGCCCGTCGCGGCGATCTGCCTGCCGCCGGACGATAACCTGGCCGGCCATTATTTACCCCGCGCCGGCACCCATGGCGGAGGTACTCGCGGCTGCCCGCGGTGGCGTTGCTTTAAGGTTCGCTGAAGCTTCGCACTTTGGCACCAGAACCGGCTCCGTCGCGCTATTCCAACAGCTTGACGGCTTCGTCCAGCGTGCGGCACGGGAAAATTGTCATTGTTTTTCCGGCGGTTGCCAAGGCCGATTTATCCGCCGCACTGCGCTGTACCGGAACAATGACTCGCTTGTAGCCCAATCTGGCCGCTTCATTGAGTCGCTGGGCAAGCTGCCCGATCTGCCGCAGTTCTCCCAGAAGGCCAAGTTCGCCCATCACCAGAGTATCCGAGGTCAGCCCGCGCTTCAGGTGCGAGCCGGCAATGGCCAGGGCAATCGCCGCGTCGGCGGCCGGGTCCACCACTTTCAGTCCGCCCACCACGTTTACAAATACATCTTTATCCACCAGCCGCAGGCCGGCGCGTTTTTCCAGCACGGCGATAATCATGGCCACGCGGTTGACATCGCATCCACTTACTTTCCGCCGCGCCGCACCCAACATGCTGTCCGCCGTCAGGGCTTGTACTTCCACCGCCAGCACGCGCGACCCCTGCATTGCGGCGGTAATCACGCTTCCGTTGGCGGACCCTTCATGGGTTTCAATAAGCAGGGCGGAGGCATCCTCCAGCGGTTCCAGGCCGGAATTGCCCATGCGGAAAATGCCGACTTCCAGCGTGCTGCCGTGGCGGTTTTTCACGCAGCGGACGATGCGGTGGTCGTGGTGGGTGTCGCCTTCAAAATAAAGCACCGTATCCACGACATGTTCCAACAGCTTCGGCCCCGCCAGCATCCCTTTTTTTGTAACATGCCCGACCAGACATACAGCCGATCCGCCCGATTTTGCCAGAAACACCAATTCCTGGCAGCAATCCTTCAACTGGGAAACGCTGCCCGGGGGAGAAGGGTTGGTGGTTTTATAAATCAGTTGAACCGAGTCAATAATGCACAGGTGGGGCCGATGTTTTTGAATCTGCCGGGAAATTTTTTCCAGATCGCATTCGGCGTAAACCAGAAGCTTTTCATGATTGACACCCAGCCGGCCGGCGCGAAGTTTGGTCTGCTGGGCGGATTCCTCACTGCTGACGTAAAGAACCTTAAATCCCTGCCGAGCCATGCGATCGCCAGCCTGGAGCATCAGTGTGGATTTTCCAATACCCGGATCGCCCCCCAGAAGAATAGCGCTTCCGGGCACCACCCCGCCACCCAGAACGCGGTCAAATTCCGGCAACCCGGTGACAATCCGCGGTACTTGAAAATCAGGAATTTCCGAAACGCTGCGGGCGGGCACGTCCTGCATGGTTGCGCGCATGCCGGTGGCTGCGTCGCCATCAGAAAGAATGGCCGGTCGATGTGGATCCGCTGCGGACTCGGTGATCTGGTCCAGGGAATCCCACGCGTCACAATCTGGGCATTTGCCCATCCATTTGGGCTGCATAGCGCCGCATTGTCGGCAAACAAAATAAGATCTGGTTTTAGCCATGAAGGCAGTATACCGCACGGGAATTCTTCACGCCTGCGCAGAAAAACCCTTATCGTCTGCTGAAATTTGTAATTTCAACAGACGCTCTGAACTTTCTGCTTTGATTTTAAGCTTTGCTTGTGGCGAAAGCTTAAAGTCCGGCCTTTAATTGCCGTTCGGCTTCCAGCCAGTCCGTTTGCTGATTGCCCGGACCAAAACCGCGCTTCAGATAAATCTGATACGCACGTTCAGATATCTGCTGATGCGTGATCGAGCGGGCGATTTCCTTGGCCGGACGAGCTGCGGTAGCGGTGCCGCTGCCCTTGGTTTCCGAGCGGCTGACAACCGGGGCCGCGGGGGCCTTTGTGACCACGGCGGCCGGGGCGGTGGTTGGGGCTGCGATTTTCTTTTTTGGTGGCATGGGATACTCCTTTTGTAACTGCGGCGGTTCGGTCCCGAACCAATACCGCCAGCGAACCTGAAATTGGCAGGTCGCTGAACCGTTGAAAGACCAAAATGGCAATCCTGAGCTATGCCGGAAATTTATTCCATTCGGCATCCGTTCAGCGGCAATGCTGCCAGCGGTTTGGCGACCATAAAGGCCGACTAATGCGGCAGCATGAGCAAGGATTTAACAGGGCGAATAGCCGGGTTATAAGCCTTGGGCAGGCTTTCATGGAAACGGCCCCTTTTTGTGCGCACATCCCCCCCAACCAGGCACTGTTTCCACCCCAGCTTCACCCCGCCACGTCGCCGGGACCGACTCCCGGCGATTGCCTTTCCAATCCGTTGTAGTAAGTTATGGGGCTGGTGTCAAGCCCGCGCCCGTATCAGGCCGATAAGAGATTGTGCCTGATCCCCCTGGTGGTCGGCTGCAATGTGCGCCGACGGCGGACGGGCTGTTCCCATCTGCGTTAAGGTGCATCTGGAAGAGGTGTTTTGAGAGAGTGCGTCTGGCGGATTCCGGCATATCAGCCGGGCCGGGCGGCTGAAAATTGCGTTCTTAAATTGCGATGGCTGAACTTGGCCCATTGACACACCGCGTTCAAAGGAACGTTTGACTGGCGCGGGATTCCGAGGCGATTGAACATGAGTCTGGTTGTGGCACGACGAAAATTCAAACCGCGCCGCCGCAACCGGACGGTCTTTTTTCAGCGGACCGCCTGGACCCCCGTAGTGGCGGTGGCCGTGCCGCGAGGCAAATCATCAAGTCTGGCGGGTTGGGGCACTTCCGTGCTCCTTCACGCCGGTGTGATAATTTTAGCGCTTCTGGCCTACCATCTTTTGCATCATCGAATTAAAGCTCCCTCTCAAGCGTTTGTGGTACCGGAATCGTTTGGCCCGGTCGCTCCTGTGCATAAGGGTATCACCCAGAATCAGGCGACGTCGGCTGCAAAAATAAATTCGCTCAAACGTGTACTGGCGACTGCGGAAAAGGAATCCCGAAAAAACCCGACCTCCATTAGTGATCTTTTAAGTGGTGCCGCCGGTCGAAAGAACGCGAGCCTTATTGGCCTTGGCTCGACTGGTTCAATCGGCGGTGCCATGTGGGGTGCCGGCCCGACAAGTGGAAACGCCGCCGCGTTTGGCATAGCCAGCGGGCAGGCGGGGCACGGGCCGCCAATATCGTTTTTCGGAGTGAAGAACAAGGCGTCCCGCATCGTGCTGTTGATCGACCACAGTGGATCCATGATCGGCAAGCTTCATCTGGTGAAGGCACAGGTCCGCATCACGCTGGATCATCTGCTGCCATTTCAACATTTTGCCGTCATCAGCTTTGCAAATAGGTATAAAATTCTGGGACCTGATCGGCTTATTGCCGGGACGGTGCAGAATCGCCGCCGGGTTAAGGAACTGCTGCATTCTGTTCTGGCGGAGGGCCATAATGATGACGAACTTGCGCCGTTCCTGAACCCATTTATTGTCGCATTCAAGATGAAGCCGCAGGTGATATATTTTCTGACTGATGGCCATTTCGATAAAAGGCTGATCAGGCGGATAGCCCAATTGGACCGACATGACCATGTTCAGGTCGATACGTTCGCTTTTCTTGATCGGGACCCGCTGTTTATCCAGCATTTGAAACAAATTTCCAGGCAGACCAACGGGCGGTTTGTCTACGTATCGCGACATTTGCTTTCGCGAGCGCAGTCCGATGCAGTTCCGTAACCGCTTGTGGACAAATAACCACCTCCGCGGGCGCTGAAAATTGTGTCATTACTGACACTGTCGGAAGCCCGTTTGTGACAGAATTGGCACAATGCCACGTGGCCTGGTCGTGCGGAATGGATAAAAATATCGGGAAATACAGCCTGCGTCCTGAATTACACTTCTGGTACGGCGATTGCTTTATTTAACCATGTTGCATTTGGCGAGTCCCAGGCGGATGGGCTTGTTGAATGCAACATGAAGGTGGTCAACGGCGTGCCCCACGGCAACGGTTAGGCCTTTTGTCCGGTTGGCGGAATCAGGAGACGTGGAATATGAGTCAGGCAACTTCGAACTCCGGCTTTGGACCCAAGCGGCCTTCGCGGCCGTCAAAACCCGGCGGCAGTACCACGCCGCCACCGCCCGCTCCCCCCACGCGCGGCGAGCTGGCAGGCAAGCAGCCGGAAGATCACGACGATCAGGCGGAGTTGGCGGTTGCCGAGGGCGGCGAAATACCGGCGTGGCTCGACGCCGCCATCCCCTGGATTTCATCGATTCTCATTCACCTCGGGATTTTTCTGGTTCTGCTGTTTGCCATTAAAGCCATCAGCACCGTGATTCACAAGAAGGCCCATCCGATTATTATTCCGCAAGCCTGGAATTCCCGCTTTTCCCTGCATCCTGGCGGCCATCCGCATCCGGGGCATAATAACAATCCATTGCATAGCGCGCGGCAGGATATCAAACGTGCGCTTAGCCACAGTGCCAACACCACGACATCCATTAACAAGCTGTTGTCGGACAGTTCACAGCATTCGTTGGCCTTTATTGCCGTTGGCCCGCATGGCGGAACTGCCAGTGGCGGCGCGCTGGCTTCCTTTGGCATTCCCGGTGGCGGCATGGGTTCCGGACCGCCTTCGCAGTTCATGGGCCACGGCGGTAATGCCACGCGCATTGTGTATATCATTGACCATGCTGGCGGCATGTTGGACAACTTTGGGTTTCTGGAGCGCAAGCTTGATAGTTCGATTGATCGGCTGGTGCCGCTTCAGTCTTTCTCCGTCATTATTTTTCGCAAGCGCTTCCACGTTCTTGGCCCGTCCGCCCGCACCGGCAAGCTGGAGCCAGCCACGGGCAAAATTAAGCAGGAAGTTCGTGCCGCCATCAAGCGGGTTCAGCCGCAAGGCCCCAACGCGTATCGCCTGAATTACTTCCTTAAGCCGTTTCAGGCTGCATTCCGGATGCGCCCCCAAATCATTTACTTTCTGACCAACGGTTCATTTGACCCGAAGCTGATTACTGAAATTCAGAAACTCAATAAGGGCAAAAAGGTCATTATTTTTACGTATGCCTTTTTCAATCACGATCCGATATTTAATGAACAGCTTAAGAAAATCGCCGCGGAGAACCGCGGGGAATACAAGCTGGTAACCCGCTGACACCCCGGCCGGGCGAAGCTGGTTTCGCCCGGTCAACCGTTATCCGCCGGTTGTTCCGGCATCGTTTGCACACAGGAGATACCATGGCAAATTCCTACGCAAGTTCCAAATTTCGCATTGGCCTGCTGGCAGTTCTGGCGGTTGGGGCGGTTCTGGCCATTGGCCATACCGCCATGGCCGCCACGGGCGGGTCGGGCGGCCACACTGCGTACCATCCGAATCCGGTCCTATGGGGCCTGGATATTGCGGTGATCATCGTTCTGGTTGGCGCATCGTTGGCCAGCGTCGCACTGATAATTGACGCGATTATTCATCTGCGTGAAAGCAAAATCGCACCTGTAGAAACGACGGAACACATCCGTTCCCTGATTGAAGCCCGTCAGTTCAAAGAATTGATGGAATTTACCGCGGTGGACCAATCTTTTATCAGCAAAGCACTGTACGCCGGTGTGCGGCGCGCTCACCTGGGTTATGCCGCGATGCGCGAAGGTCTGGAAAATGCCGCTGCGGAACAAAGCTCCAATCTTTTCCGTCGGATTGAAATGCTCAATGTTATTGGCAACATTGGTCCGCTGATCGGGCTGCTGGGAACGGTCTTAGGCATGATCGAAGCGTTCTACGCCCTGCATCATACTGGCGGTCATGCCAAGGTCACCGACCTTTCCGCCGGTATTGCAACCGCGTTGTGGCATACCTTTGGCGGCCTGGCGGTAGCCATTCCTTCGCTCATTGCCTTCGGCTTCTTCCGCACCCGGCTGGATAAAACCGTGACCCGCGCGTCGCTGCTTTCCGATGAACTCCTGGAAAGCCTGCGTCCGCCCGAAACGGGCAAGGGCGTTTCGCCTGCCGCTGCGGCCGCCGGCGAAGCCCGCTCTGCCGCCCGGCCTGTTCCCCGCCGCACCCCGGCGGATTCCAATGCCGGTTCCGAATCGTAACAAGTGTCGCCCGGCCGGGGCGGGAATTTCGCCCCTGCCGGGACGGACTAAAACAATGTTCCCCAATGGAGCTTGTGAAACATGAAACTCCAAGGCATTAAACCGATGCAGGACATGCACATCAACGTGACACCGTTGATCGACATCGTCATGTGCCTGATCATTTTCTTCCTGCTGGTTGGTCATATTGCCAAGCAGGCATCGATAAAGGGTGTGAAAATTCCCGTCGCACACAATGGTAAGTCGATAAGCAACCGCAGCAATGAACTGATCCTGAATGTGGTGCCGCGTCACAGCAGCATCGCCGGTGTGCAGCGGAGACCGCGGATATGGGTATGGGGGCAGGAAGTACCGCAGGCCAACCTTGGGGAAATGTTGCGGGCGTTTAAGCGGAAAAATCCTAATCTGCGTCTGGTGCTGCGGGCGGACCAGAGTATCCATTACCGCTATATCGCGCCGATTCTGACAGATTGTGCCGCCGCCGGTATTGACAGCATTCACTTTATGGCACGTCGCCCGTGAAGTCCCGCGGCAGGTCGCCGATTGTTCAACCTTTGAAAGGTTCGCATCATGTCATCCGCACCTGGTTCCAAACGCAACAAGCTTGTGCCCATGGCGGCGCACGTAGGTCCAAACATGACTCCCATGGTCGATGTGGTCATGGTGATCCTTATATTTTTCATGCTGGGCAGCTCGTTTGCCAGCCGCAACTGGTATCTGACCAACAACACCCCGGCGATCAAAGGTGGATTGTCCAATATTAAAACACACGCCATGCCTGCCACACGTATCGATATACGTGTTCAAATGCGCGGCACGCGCGCCATGGTTATGATCGGGGTATTTCAGACGGAAGACCTGAAGGGGCAGCTTTACCGCTTCCTGGTGAAAAAGAAAAAACTGTTCGGAAAAAAAGTCAAGGTCATTCTGACGCCCGACAACAACGTTCCCTACCAGGATGTCATTACGGTGTACGCCAACTGTGTAAAGGCGCAGTATCATCAAGTGGCTTTCGGATACCCAAGAGAATGATCGCGGAAGACACGCCGGTGCCATCATCCGGATAGCCATTTCATGGGTCGATGGATGTGGAATCGCATTTCCGCCATACAGAATTCACGGGTTCAATCACGCTCAGGAGACAGGATGCTTTCCAAAATGCACAATTCGACGGATTTGCGGGTGCTGGCCTCGGCAAATCGTTTAATCCCGACCCGTATGCGGCTGGTCCATCAGGGGGCGGGCCATCGCCGGCCTGTTGCTTTGGCGGCTGTTGCGATTTGTGCCGCGGTTGTCGGCCTGGCGGGACCGCACCGAGCGTCGGCCGCCACCGTTGCGGTGGCAAAAAAAGCCGCCGAGGCACCGGTACTTTCACTGGTAACGCAGAGGGCGATTGCAAGCCAGACGCAATTGGCTCAAAGCCTGATAGATGCGCACAATATTGCGGGTCTTCAGGCAGCTCTGAAGTCCGCCACCGATGTCCATGCCAAAGCACTTTTTTCCTCGGCGTTAATTGCCGCCCGGTGGCCGTCGATTGCGGACAGTCCAACGCTGCGTCAGAAGGATGCGGACGTTTACATCCGCAATTTGCGGGCCTATGTGCAATACGCGGGTCCAAGCATTTATCCGCTTTGGGCCCTGCATCAGGCTAAGTTTATTTTGGCGAATCTGACCACCAGCCCGGTCAATCGAATTGAATATTGGTCCGCACTGCCGCAGGATCGCGCGGAACTTAAACCGGCGGCTGGCGCGGCGCTGCAATTGCTGCATCTGGCCGATACGCATCTGAAAGCGGACCTGGTCCGGCTTAACAATCAGTCGACTTTTTCCAAGTTGGACAAGGCCTATTACATGCTGGCCCTTAACGGCCAGACACAGGCGGCCTATTACCGCTGTTTCGCATCTTATTTTTATGGACTTTCGCTGCCTCGCAAGGCCGCGGGACGCGATGCGTATTTTCTGGCGGCGGTCAAAGGTTTAAAGCAATGGGCTTCCGGACCGGCATCCAACGGCGTGAAATATCCGGCACTGCTGCTTAGCGGAAAGGCCAATGTGCGGGCGGGCCGATATACCGATGGCGAATCGGAACTGGTTAAAGCCCAAAGCCCGGATGCGCCACTTTACATCCAATATGCGGCGCGTTACCAGCAGGTTGTGGCGCTGCTTGGTGCCGGGCATTATAAACAGGCAAGCGAAATGCTCGCGTCATTCCGCAGTTGGGTGAAATCCAATCCCAAGGCGGACACCGCCAGTGCGACCATGGGCGCGCAATTGCTGGCCTATCGTATCGCGGCGGCAAAAGCCCGCAGTCTGACCGATCCGCAAGCCCGCAATGCGGGCCTTCTGGCGGCCAGCGGCATTCTGATGCGCGTGGTCGCCACGGCACCGCAATACCAGGGGCTTATTTTCTCGCACCTTGCCGCGCGGATTCCAGCCAATCCGAACGTCAGCAGCCTGACGCCGGTGCAAGCACTGGCATTCGCCTGGACCAAAGCACAAAGCGGCAATTCGGCCAATGCGAAACTGGCACTTGGTGCGGCCAAATCGGTGCTGACGCGCAAAGGCATAAGTACGCCGATCGCGGCGGAAGCGTCTCTTATTGCCGGCATCAGTTATGGCCGCCTCGGCCGGCTGCAACAGGCTGCCCAGATGAATCTGCGTTTTGTCGCGCTGGTCCCCAATGATACTCGGGCGAAATCCGCGGTGAATCTTGCCCTTTCCCAGCTTCAGCAGTTAAACCAGGCTGCGGATGTTTCCAGTCAGGTGTCCACCCTCACGCAGCAGGCCTTGAAACTGGCCTATGTGAATTACCATGAAAAGCAATGGGCCTTTGCCTATGCCTTGCAACTGGAAGAGACCGGTGAGTTCGCCGAGGCCGGTCATCTTCTTTCCGAAGTAAAGCCGGATAATCCCCTGTTTCTGGATGCGCAATATCAATTGGTGCGCATTACCGCGTCGATCATGAATCAGGATATTCAATCCGGCAAAACCGTGGTCATCCAGCAGGAGGCTGCGCAAAAGCTGCTGAACGCATGCCATCACTACCTGACAATCCTGCAATATCCGCCGACGGGTACTTCGGCCGCGGCTTTGAAACGCGCACGGGCCAACCGTACCAGTATTCTGTTTCTGCAGGCAGCGACGGCCCTTGATCCGTTACGGGAACCGAACACGGCGGGTCGCATTTTAGACTCCCTTGATGCCATTCGTTCCAAACTTTCGCATCGCCTGCAGGGCATTCTGCTTCGCTACCGCATTCGCCAGTATCAATTGAACCACCAGAGCGCGATGATTATTCCGTTGATAAAGAAGTACACCGCCAATTCCAAGGGTGGCGCAGAACAGTTGATTCGCGGTCTGATAGGCCAGTACGATTCCGAGAGCCGCGCGCTCCGGGCCACCCAGCCGGTTAAGGCCAAGGATCTGGCCAGCCAGGCGGCCACACTGCTGCGGGCGCTCATTGCATACATGCGATCGCAAAAAGGGAACCATCGCGATTTGATTTATGCCTACCGCCAGATTCTGGCAGAGGAATATATTCACGCCGGTCGCGGACATGCGGCAATGGATTTGTATAAATCGCTGGAAAAACAGCGGCCGCCGGACCTGCGGAATTTCATCGGATTCGCCCGCGCAGCCTATGCCGCCGGTCATTATCAGCGCGCCCGCCGGTTGTATGTGCGGATCATTCCAAAGCTTGAGCCGGGCAGCGATTTATTCTGGTCGGCGTATCTGTATCTGATTCGTGCCAATGAAAAGCATTTGACTCACCCGAAAGCCACCGTACGGAAGCTGCGGGCTTTGCTGGCGATTTACGGCAATACCATCGGCGGCAAGCGCTATCACGCCCAATATGAGGCCCTGCTGCAAAAGTACAATATTACTGAATAGTCCCCTGCGAACGGACAGCCGCTGTTAACCGCTGATTCTGAATCCAGGCGCGACAGGTGTCCGGCTTTTGTCAGGATGCCGAAATTCCCTTTTGGCGGTAGCATGATTTGCTATGAGAATCATTGCGGGCAAATTTCGCGGTCGTCCTGTCATTTCCCCCTCCGATGACACCACACGCCCGATAACGGATCGAGCCAAACAGTCATTGTTCGATGCGCTGGCCGTGGCTGTGGATTTTTCCGCCACGCCGGTGCTGGATTGCTTCTGTGGCACCGGCTCGCTGGGGCTTGAATGCCTTTCGCGCGGCTCGCCACGGGTGGTCTTTGTGGAAAACGGCCGATCGGCTCTGGAAAATTTACGCAACAACATTGTGGCCTTTGGCGTTAAAGACAGGAGCGATGTGCTGCGGCTGGATGCCTACCGCACGCCATCGGCACTCGCGGGTCTGCCGACGCCGGATGGTCGGCCGTTGAAATTTCTGCTGGCATTTGTGGATCCGCCTTATGCCCAGATGGAATCGCCGGATGAACGGGATGCGGTGGATAACCTGGTGCAGGCTTTGGCCTTGGACTGGGTACCGACCGGAGGACTGATTATTTTACGCCATCCGACCGAAGTAAAACTTACCGGATTGCGGCTGGCACCGCTGGTCATTCGGCAAATGGTATACGGGTCCATGACCATTACCTGGCTGGAAACGCAAGCCGGCACCGGGAGCCAAGCTGCGAACGTCGTGGCTGATCATGCGCCGGCTGATTCTCCAGGCGATATCTGACCGGGGACCGCCGGTCTGCCGCGACCCGGTCTGGCGGATTCGCCGCCGTCGGGATTGGGCCGCCTCGGTCGGCGGGAATTGGTAAATTTGTAACGCAAAAGAGGCTTTCGTATGCCCGCATATCAATACAAATTTTTCAAACCGGCCCAGGCCGCCCAGTTGCGGCGCATGGAACTGACGGTGCGCGGGGTGGTGGAAGGCGTGTATGCCGGTTTGCATAAAAGTCCGCACAAAGGCTTCAGTATTGAATTTGCCGAACATCGTGAATATGTCCCCGGTGATGAAATCAAGCACCTTGACTGGACAGTACTGGCTAAGACCGACCGGTATTACATAAAACAATACGAACAGGAAACCAATATGCGGGCCACCATATGCCTGGATGCGTCGGCATCCATGCGGTTTGGCACAGCTGCCCAGGAAGACGCGTCGGTCAAAGGCGTGCGGCAGGTCAGCAAGTTTGATTATTCCGCAGTGCTGGCCGCATCTCTGGCGTATATGCTCTCCAATCAGCAGGACATGGTCGGGCTGGTCGCGTTTGATAATGCCATCCGCCTGGAAATTCCGCAGGGGAATGGGCCATCTCACCTGGACCAGATATTTGTATCTCTGGAAAAGCTTTCCCCCGGCAGAACCACGGACCTGGCAGCCACGCTGCACCGGGTGGCGGCAAAAATTCCGCGACGCGGGCTGGTGATTGTTATCAGCGATCTGTTTGATGACCCGGAACGAATCGCCACTTCCCTGCAGCATCTCCGCCACGCCCGTCACCAGTTGGTCATGATTCATGTTCTGGATCGCGGCGAAATGGAACTTAATTACAACCGTCCGGTCACTTTTGAAGATATGGAGGATGGCACGCGCCTGCAGATTGACCCTAAAATTATTCGCGATGACTACCGCAAGGAAGTGCAGGCCTATCTGGAATTGCTGAAATTCAAGTGCGGCCAGTCGCGGATCGATTATATCACCGCGTTTACCGATATTCCCTGGGACGCACAAATACGCGAAGTGCTGCGGCGGACCTCGCGCCGCTGAACGGTTTGGACAACCGCCGCGACCTCTGCAATATGCGAATGTCCGGCATGTACGTAAAGGCTGACAGCTTGATGAATGTGTTCGGGTCTATTGCGGCCCTGAGTTTTGCCAGTCCGGTCATGCTGGTGGGTCTGCTGGCTGCGGGCATTCCCGTGGCGCTGCATCTGCTGAACCGCGTGCGTTCCCCCATTGTGCAATTCCCCACGTTGCGATTCCTGCGAATCACAGCTCAAAAAACGTCCCGGCGGCGGCAGGTTCAGAACTTTCTTCTTCTGCTGCTCCGGATGGCGGTCTTCGCCATGATTGCCATGGCGGTTGCCGGGCCGCTGGTGCATGGCGGGCGGCCAATTCTGGCTTATGGCATGGTTCTGCTTTTGCTGGTGGGGCTTGGTCTGCTGGCGGTCACCGGCACCTTGTTGGGTGGCATGATCGAAAACCGGCAGCGGGCCGCCAGCGCCGCGCTGCCAACCCGGCCGGATGGTACGCCTGCTCTACAACCCTCCGCCACACCCCGGACGTCGCCGAACGGTCGCACACCAGGTTTTATATTGCCCATCGCTCTGCTGGTTGCGGGTCTACTGGCTGCCGCTACGGCCGTATTCGGACTGGGAACAGATACGCTGTTTCCAGCGTCCGCGGCGCATTTTGATGGCAGTTCCACCGCGTGCGTCATTATTCTGGATAATTCGCAATCTATGCTGGCCCATGCGGGCCTTCAATCGCGGCTTGCGCAGGCCACCGCCCAGGTACAATCGTTAATAAGTTCCGTCATCCGGCCGGCCCAGGTTGCGGTGCTGCTGACCAATCCTGGCAGTTCAGCCGTGACTGACCATTTAAGTGCCAACCGCGTGGCGGTTCTAGGGCGGCTGGGAAAAATTCAAAGCACTGGCCGCACGCTTCCCATGCAACTTCTGATAGCCCGTTCGGTGCGGCTGCTCCGCAATTCCGATGAAGCCAGCCGCCTGCTTGTGATCGTTTCCGATTTCGCCGGCCCGGCCGCAGCGGATACAGACATGTTCCGCGCCTTGAAGCGGAACCCGGAAATTCAGGTAGTGCTTATGCCGCAGGCCACTGGCAGTATTCCGGACGATGTTGGCATAACCAAGTTAAATATCACCCGTGGCCAGCCGGTAATCGGCAGTAAAATGATCTTCAAAGCCGCGGTGATCAACAATGGCCAGACTGCAGTAGTGCCGACTTTTGATCTGCAAATGGATGGTCGAACGATACCTGGCGCGGCTGCCCATATTCAGCTTGGCCCCGCGGGCACCGCATCGGCGCGCGGGTCGGTCAAACTGTCCTTCACGCTGCCTGCGGCCGGTTACCACCTTTTTGCCGTGCGTCAGGCGGGGGCCTCGGACGCACTGGGCTGGGCGGACCAGCGCAGCCTGATGTTGCGGGTGGCGCACAAAATTCGGGTCCTGGTGGTGGGCACCCAGGCTTCGCCTTTGCCTGGCAGTACTGGCTTTTTTACCCAGGCGGCCCTGGCCCCGTTTGCTGGCGCGCAATTTGCCGCGGCCGGGAAGCCCCTTTGGAGCATTGCCCCGACCTATGTATCGGCGGCGGACTTTTCTGGCACAAACCTGGACCCATATGCAGCGGTATTTATGTGTGATGTGCCGCGTCTGACTGCGCCAGCGGCCGACAGCTTGTCCCGCTTTGTTCGCTCCGGCGGGCGAGTCTGCTGGCTCCTGGGGCCGGCGGTGAACAAAGCGAATTATAACAGTCTTTTGGCCGGTACCAGGCAGATGCTGCCCGGCACGCTTACTGGGCCCATGCAGAATTCCAATGGTAGCCCGGTAAGCTGGGTGGATATCAAAAGTCACATTTTCGCGCACCTTTTTCCCACACAAACGCCGTTTCAGCGGATTGTGGTGGTGGGGCGGTGGGCTTTGCCGGCCAATTCGCCCGCCATTGGCAAAGCACTTTCCAGGCTTGAAGATCAGTCTCTGCTGCTGGTGGAACACACGCTTGGACAGGGCAGAGTTTACACCTTTCTAACCGCACCGGGCGGCGGTTGGACCAATATTGCCACTACATCCGCCTTTTTGCCGATGATCGTGCGCATTGCCCTGGGTAGCGCTGGAACCCTGGCTCACCTTACGAGTTACGAACCACAGCAGGCGGTCTCTATTCCGCTGCCCAACCAAAACGCTCAGGCCAGTCTGAACGTGACTGTTCCTGGCAGCGATGTCCCGGTGAATGTCAAATCTATTCCCGGACCGGAAGGCCGGCCGGAATGGATTTTTCAGGAAACATATCGGGCGGGCGTATACAAATGGGAAAGTTTTGACCACGATTTCCATGGGCGTTTTGTGGTAAATAATCCGGGTGCGGAAGTGGATTTACGTGCCACATCAGCCAAAATTATTGCCAAAGAAGCGCCTGTAAAATCGCCACCACTGATTGCCGCAACCGCACGACAGCTTCAGGCTGTTCTGCAGAAAAATTCACAAGGCAGTTCGCTGATGCCTGGAATTCTGGCACTTGTGCTTATCCTGGCCGTGCTGGAAGCATTGGCCGCCAACCGCTACAAACCGACTGTTCAAAGACGGGACGATCTATTGGGCCGCGAGCCAGACGTCGTCCAGCGCGGTTCTTTGGCCGCTCTTGAAGGCCGTTCAGTTGCCTGACAGACGCATCCTTTACTACAGCAGCAGTGCGAATCGCCATTGGCAAACGCGCGGAAATAATCTGCACGCACAGATTGGCACGCATCGGCACTCAGCAGTCAATGCGCGCAGCTTGATTCCTTATTGTGTACACAAAAAATACACAAAGCCGGGTACGCCTGCAGACGGTCATTGGGCCAGCGAGGTTTTTATGCGATTTGTGACCATTCGCGCTGTGAGAATGATTGCCGCATCCGTTCTGCGCAAGTTGCCCTGTGAAGGGGAAGTCGTTCTTACCCACCATAGCCACCCGATAGCCATTGTTCCTTCTGCTGATGAAAGCAATCTGGAAGATACGCTGCGAACATTGCGACAAATCCGGGCTCTTCAGGCCGTCGACCGCAGGCAGCGCAGCACTGCAAAACGTGGCGCCGCGCGATTGTCGCGCCGCCGTATTGCCGCGGAAGTTGCCGCCGTTCGACGGGACCGCAAACAGTGAGAATTGTGGTCGGCACAAGCATCCTTGTGTCCGGCCTGCTTTCGCCTTTCGGGCCACCAGGACAGATTGCCTCCGGGATCGCCGTTGGCACTTGGAAAGTCTGCTATTCTGCCCGAATAATGGCGAAATACGCGGAAGTGCTTTTGCGGCCTGCGTTCTGTTTTGACCCGGGCGAAGTCGCCACAATAGTGCGCCAGATTCAAATTGAAGGCGAGCTTTGTGCGCCACCACCAACCGCGATGGTGTTACCGGATCCGTATGACTGTCCATTTCTCGAAGCGGCGCTCGCAACTTCCGCAGATTACCTGATTACCGGAAACCTTCGGTATTTTCCCGTCAAATCCCGTCAGGGTGTTGCGGTTGTCTCACCCGGTCAATTTATCAGGCTTATAAGTTAACCACCGCATTAAAGCCCTTTTCCAGCAATGGAACATCACACGCCAGCCAGGCCGCAACAGGGCGTGCGGACGATACATTAGTTGTTACCTGCTTGTGTCTTTTTTTTGGACAACAAGTGGCCATCCCGGATGTGATAAGAAAAGAGTCGCGACAGGCGAAGATTGGGCTAAATATGAAGGACGTCCGATTGTTGACAGCCGGGCGGGAATGAGCAACACTTCTGCCGTGGCTGAAATATTTTCGACGCCAAGCGGGTGCCGCTGGCATTACTGAATCAATTGCCGGAGTATCGGGAGTTCCACCGCCCGGACTTTGCGGCTGTAAAGGCGACCGTGAAGGCGGGCGTGGTGCTCAAGGATTTCGACTTCTACTTTGACTATGTATTGGACGTCTGGCTGCGGCTAAAAGCCCTAGGGGATGTGTAGCCGCCGCTCCTTGATAATTTTAGGGCTTCTTGAAAATCTGTTTGGCTAATTATCTCGTCCTCAACCCAGCTTGCCAGTTCAGCCAAAATACGCCGCCCAGACCGGTTCCATGGCCACCTTGGCGTTGAACTGCGACGTAACTCACGACGTTTTACCTGAATAAAATGGACTCCGAAAATTGGAAAAAAACTACCTTGGCAGCCAGGCCGGATTCTGGGGAGTATTACCCAGTTGCCAAATTCAACGCAATGATGCGATAATGAATCAACTGATTTGGGCAACTGTTCCTGCTGGAGTTTTCTCATGAAGATGCGCTATATATTGATATTGGCCGCTTTATCGGGCTGTCTGGCGCTTTCAAATTTGACCCGTGCCGCTGCGCCCAATCGCGCCAAATTTCTTGGCACAACCTGGAGCGGATTTAATTCGCCGCTGTTTGGCACATTATTTAATCAGATAACCCCTGAAAATGCGGGTAAATGGGGTAATGTGGAGCCTCAAAAGGGGGTCTTTCTTTGGCGCAATCTCGACGCTATGTATACCCTGGCCAAACGCCGTCATCTGATTGTAAAACAGCACAACATGATCTGGGGGCAGAATCAGCCGCGGTGGGTAAACAAATCCAATGCCAAAGCCGCGGTGCGTCAATGGTTCGCCGCTTTTGCCCGGCGTTATGCATCGCGCACTGCTCTGATGGACGTAGTGAATGAGCCGTTGCAGAATCCGCCGGCATATCGCACCGGCCTTCCCGGCGGAAACACGAAATGGGGATGGGTGATCTGGTGTTACCGGTTGGCCCGGCATGATTTTCCGCACACGAAACTGCTCATCAATGATTACGATATTCTTGATTCCACCCAAAACACACTGCGTTATGCAAGATTGATCACCCTTCTGAAAAATCGTGATCTGATAGACGGCATCGGCTGTCAGGCGCATGGGTTGGAACGTGTGAAAACCGCCCTTATTCGGAAAAATCTGGCTGTATTATCCCGTCTAAAAG
>JAJZOA010000088.1 GCA_021852225.1 Planctomycetota bacterium | reverse complement strand
CAGGATGTTATTCTGGTGCCGACAGATATTCAGCTTTATCAGCCGGGCGGTCTGTTCGATTTTTCGCTTGCGGGCACCGATCTGGTCACAAATACTTTTGTGGAACGCTTTGCCACAGGGTATACGGTTTCGGTATCCAATTATGTCGGTGGTCATAATGATTCGGGCTTCAATTATGGCGGGGCGAGCGCCCTGCGCGACTCCCAGCGTTTTTCCTCGGACATTCAGACCCTTGAAGACTCCGTGGATGAATACCTGGTGTACGCCAATTCGCTTAAAATTGATGCACTTTCAATTGGCCCGCGCGGCGGCGTGAATGTGAATGTCAAGAAATTGAAAAAATCATGGAAGGTGCGCTAAATGGCAGTCTGTTTTTCCGACCGATTGGATATTTCTGGTTCCAAATCTCTCCGCCGGGGCGCCAGCTTTCGCGCCGGCACAGCCGGAGCCGTTCTTCTGGCCGCCGTTTCTGCAGCTGATGTGGCTTACGCTGGGCCGGTTGTTCCGCCCAATTTGAACGCCGGCGCAATTCAGAACCAGTATCAGAATGCGCATTCCCCGACGTTGCCACCCGCGCCTTCCACGCAAAAGGCCGTCACCGGCCCGGAGAATAAGCCTTTGAAGGGAAAGGGGGGTGGCGTTAAATTTCTGCTTAAACAGATTGATTTCACTAAATCCAGGTTTCTGTCGCCCAGGTATTTGCAAGGCGTCGCCAAACCCTATCTGAATAAGGAAGTCACTTTCGCCGACTTGCGGAAGCTTTTGAATACCATCAACGCCCATTATCTCAGGATGGGCATGCTCTCCGCCCAGGCCGTATTGCCCCCGCAGAAAATTCATGACGGCATTCTTAAAATCCAACTGGTGGAAGGCAGACTTGGCCAAATCGCTGTCCATGCGGAAGGATCGAGCGGCGCGCCTATAACCATTCCCGGCTTTTTCACCAGTCGCCTGCCGCTTGAAAAAGGCCAGATTGTTGATGATGCCAGTCTGGCCAGATCCATCGATTTTTTCAATCGCACCAACAACATTCAACTTCGTGCCTCGCTTCAGCCCGGTGCGCAGTTTGGCCTTACGAACGTTCTGCTTTATGCGCAGGAACCCAAGCAGGTAACATTCAACTTCGGTGTGGATAATTACGGCTATCCGGCCACGGGTCGGCTTGAAGGTACCGAAAGCGTCAACCTCTACAGTCCGTTAAAACTGGACGATCGTCTGAATGTTTACTCTGTCCAATCGCAGGGGGCCATCGACACCAGCATGGTCTACAGCATTCCGGTTACCAGCCTCGGTACCCAGATCGGCTTGAGCTACGCCAACAGCCAGTACACCATAGTTAACGAAGCTTATGCCACCCTGGATGTCAAGGGTCGATCGAATCTTTACGGCTTGAATCTGGTCCAGCCGGTTTATGCCGATACACACTGGCTGATTGATGGCGGCCTCCAATATGCCTACGATTCGTCTCATACCCTTATCGGCGGTGTGGACCTTGGCGCGACCAATGTCAATAAGTTCAGTCTGGGCTTAACCGTTAATGGCACCTGGTCCAAAGGAGCATTTTCCATGGTGCAAACCGCCCTGTATGCCAATGGCATGGCTCCGCCGGCACAAACGTCGCATCCTTTCATTTATCAGGGATCATTTTATGGCTATTACAGTCTGTTTCCACAGATTTATGCCAGCCTGCTGGGCGGGTGGCAATACACACCCAGCAACAACATAACACCGGACGAGCTTTTTCAGGTAGGCGGGGAATATTCCGTACGCGGCTTTCCGACCTATGTTCAGGCGGGTAATTCCGGATTCTTCACTCAAATGGAACTCCACTATCAACCCGTTTCGTTTTTTGATTTCTACGGCTTTTATGATCAGGCCTACCTGTGGGCGCCGGTTCCCAGCTATAACCGCCTGCAAAGTGCCGGATTGGGAACCAAATGGTCGCTTAATCATCTGCTGGACCGGCTGTTTCATAAACCTTCGCCGGTTTCCGACGGCCTGACAGTCAACCTTTGGGCAGGATTTCCGTTTAACAGGGTCTCACCAGATCAGAAAAAGTATGAACTCGGTGCGGGAATGGACTATCAGATAGCGTTCTAAAGTGCCAGCAAACCATGCGGGGAACGCGCAGTTCCCACCGCCGATTGTGAATCCTTGTATTGCAAAGGGCGTCGATAAAATCATTCGGGTAATTCGCCCCGGCAGACGCTCTTTGCTGGACCTGGCTTTTAACCACTCGCTAAGCACTTCGGTAATCTTTATGATGGAACGGATTGGTCGGTTGCACGTGGCTTGGTCGCGTGCGCCGTCGTATATTATTCGAGTGCGTTGGCGCTGGCGTGCACACGCAGTGGAATGATCGGGCATCGTAAACGCAGCAGGTTTTCACAATGGCGAATTATCCACGAGCAAGCCCCGCCCGCTGGTGGAAGACAAAATCGATTGGCAAACCGCATCGGTCGCCTCATGCCATGTTCGTTGGTCGCACGCGCTGGTGGGCTTCGATGTTATTGCTGGTCATTCTGGTGATGATGGTGGGGGGCGGCTGGTACTTGGCGAATCCGCGGCGCATCAGCCAGATGGCCGGAATTCTGCTTTCGCATGTTCTTGGGGGGCATGTGACCGTCGCCACCGGTCGCGTTTCACTGGCTGGCACCATTGAACTTTCCGGCGTCCGATTGCGCACGCGTAACTCCCATGGCCCGGCAGCCACCATTTTTTCTGCCGACCGCGTGCAGGTGCGTTTCAACTGGCTTAGTCTGCTTAACGGGCACCTGCGTGCAACCCAGCTTACCGCGGTTCATCCAGTGCTGAATCTGGTGGATAACCGGGACACCGGTCGCTGGAATTATCAAAGCTTTTTACATTTTCACGGGGGGGCCGCCTCCGGCCCGGCGGTGGTCCCATCCCCGGTGATCGGTCAGCGTGTTGCCGGTCCAACCATTCATCTTCCCGCTATTCAACTGCACTCTGCAGTTATCCGATGGGGGCGCGTCGAACATGGCCGCTATGCCGTCACCGGCCAAAGTGTCATTGACGCACAATTGGGACCCGTGCCGCGCCGCCGGTCTGTTTATCAGATGGAGATTCAGCAGCGTTCAGTGGATGGACGCGCCGGCATTAATATTTCCGGTCGCTGGAACGTTTCCACGCATCGGCTTGACGCGCATATTCCGCGGCTGGTTCTTTCACGGGCCTTTCGCCGGACACTTCCGGCTCAATTGCAGGACTGGTGGCGGCGATTCCATTTTCAGGGAGAACTGCGGAATATATCGATGGCGGTAGGTCCTTATCGTGGCATCAGAATTGCGGCGACCCTGAAAAATGTTTCCATGCACCTGATCGTGCCAAGTCGACGTGTCGGGGCGCAGGTTGTGCCGATTGAACATTTAAGCGGCTTGGTACGCGCAGGCAGCACGGCGACACACATATCCAATCTGACGGGTAGCATTCTTGGCTTCGCGTTCAAGGTGCC
This sequence comes from Planctomycetota bacterium, assembly GCA_021852225.1. The sequence goes on along the minus strand of JAJZOA010000088.1, from coordinate 16,810 downwards.
CGAAGCCTCCTTTGACGGCTATGCGGATAACAGCCCCTTTGACGTCCGGCTGGATTTGCCGGGATTTGATCTGCCGCGAAAATATCCGGCCATACTGTCCACGCGTCCTCTGGCTTTGGCCCGGGCAATCATTTATCGTTTGCGTCCAAGTGGTAAAATGGATATCACTATTCATGTACATAAATCTATTTCAGACGCGGTGCCACGGATACGCGGTGCAATTGTGTGCCATGGCGTCAGCGCCCGGTACGTGCACTTTCCCTATCCGTTTTATGATGTTCGGGGCCTGATCCGCTTCAGCCGACACGCGATACGGTTTGTGGACCTTCGCGGAAAAGCGGAGCAATATCCCATGACTTTGACCGGCCTGGTTTCCATTAACGAGGACAACGGGCCAATAGATCTTCATATCGCTTCGCCGCGAATCTTGTTTGATCAGCGACTGGGGGCCTGCCTGCCACATGATCTGGCCCCTATCTGGGCGCGTTTCAACCCAGTGGGAACGGGACATTTTTACTGCCATGTGGTGCGGGCCGCGGGCAGTACCGCCGATCCGGACATACGAATTCACATATTCCCGACGGATACATCGGGCCGCTACTCTGATTTTCCTTATCCGCTTTCCCACGTGCATGGGGAAATGCTCTTTGCCAACCATACCATGCGAATCATACGCCTTGCCGCGCCCGTGGCCATCAGGCATCCGGTACCCGGCGGGCCGACCATGGGAAAAATTGTCTTTACCGGTTCCGTTGCTTACAACAGTGGAAGCCTGCGAGACCTGCGGCCGCACGTGCGAGTTGTCGCAACCAATGTTCCAGTCAATAAGCTGCTCTGGCAAAGCATGCCGCGATCTTACGGCAAATGGTTGCGCACCTTTCATGTGCGCGGTCTGGCGGGAATGGATGCTTTAATAACACGCGGCCCGAATGGTGACCCCAGCGTTCGCGGAACGCTTACTCTAAGACATGGAAGGATACGTTATTCCATGTTGCCATGGCCGGTTACCGATCTGGCTATTCAAGGAGACCTCGGTCCAAGTCACCTTACTCTTTCAAGAATCGATGGACTGACCGGACAGGGCGCAACAGGTGGTATTGAGGCCGCCGCCGGTGTCCGTGAATCGCCTGATGGACGAGTCGCGGTTACCGTTCGCGGACGCTGGAATGGCGTGAACGTATCGGGTACACCAGCAACGAAATTGCCGGCCGCGTGGCAAAAGGCTTGGAAATCCGCAAAACCGACTGGCAGAATAAATGGATTGTTTTCCGCGGCGATTGATGTTTCCCCAGGCTCCTCCGGCAAATCCCACATCACCATTCCGCACTACCGCGTGACCGTCACGCCGGTGAACATGAGCCTGAACTACAAACCGCTCGGCGCTCCCATACGCAACATTCAAGGCTCGGTCGCCATTCATCCCGGACGCATTGTGCTTAATTCAATTGAAGCCCGACTGGATAACGTGCAACTGTACGCGCACGGAGACTATTTGTTTAAAACCCGCGACGCAGCGCTTTCGCTGTATGCGTCCGCACCGGACCTGGACCCAAAGCTGGTACAGGTTTTACCGGCACCGGCACGCCGGTTTATTAAGCCGCTTGATCCGCACGGTGCCTGGTATCTGACACTGTCGAGTCTGTCCCGCACGGTTGTGGATAAGAAATCGCAGTGGAGTTTTGCCGGAAATCTTATCGTGGCACAAGCTTCCACTGGCGGCTGGTTCAAAACGTCCGCCAGTAATGCCGCCGTTTCCCTTGCGGGACGCTGGCTGCAGGGCCAGAGTGTGCCGGATGTAGTGGGACAATTCTCGCTCACTAAACTGACCGTTGGCGGAAAATTGCTTAATCCTCTTTCCGGTCGAATAGTGACTGACGCAACTGCGCGAACAATCTCCATCGGTCGGGTAAAAGGCCGGGTAGCCGGAGGAACCCTTCAGGGAGCAGTTCGGCTGAACGTGGGGAAAAATGCCAGATATAAGGCAGATTTCTCCCTTGCAAATGTCAGACTTGGACGGCTGCTCGCGGAAAATTATCCCGGACCACTCCAGCCCACGCACAACTCCGGTCGGATGGACGCCACTTTGCATCTGACCGGTGAACTGGCGAATGCGGCTACGCGGTCCGGTCGCGGCCGCCTGACTATTTCCAAGGCGAGTTTATTCAACGTTCCGCTGGCCATGGGGCTAATGCAGATTGCCACACTGCGATTGCCTATCAGCCGGGCTTTTACCCATGCCGGCCTTACCTATACGCTGCGCCACAACACCGTTCATTTTTCCAATATCAGCTTGCACAGCAGTGGAATTAATGTCGTTGGGAACGGAAAACTCAACATGCGCACGCGCAAACTCAATATTCACATGCAGACGGAATCGCCGAGCGGCACGCGCCTGCCGGTAATAGGTTTTTTCTTCGGGCTGGCGCGGGCACAACTCCTGCAAATATGGATCAACGGCACCGTAGCGCATCCCAAAGTTCATGCCGTGCCATTGCGACTATTGAGTTGGCCTTTCGAGTAAAAAGGGCGCTTAAGGAGTCGTGGCTAAGATATCCGTGCATCCGGCTAAATCGTGCCCGCGCTTATTTTGCTCCAGGAAAAATCTGTGGGTTGGCCTGCCCATTACTGTTGACCGCAGGCTGTGCCGGGCCGCCGTTGCCGCTGTTTGCGCCCGTGCCTAAACCTGCATTGCGCGGAACCGCCCCTGTGCCACCAGCCGGCATTGCGCCGCCCATGGGTTGGAGATTGGGTTTCAGGAAAAGGTAATACAGTCGCCCTTTGCTGAATTCATAGCCAGCCTGGGTTTCAGCTAGCGGGCCGGTACCCATGTAAATATCAGCGCGGCCAGCGGCGCGAATGGCTCCGCCCGTGTCCTGATCCAGAAGAAAACCGGTGAACGGAGCGATATTTCCCCGGGTATCGGGCATTTGTGCCTGGACAAATGTGACTGCGGCCCGCGGGAAAATACTCTGGTATGGGGGCGCATTGATCGTCTTGTCCGTGGCCAGCGTGCGATGGTCCGTCACTTTTACGCCAAGCGATCCAAGCGGCCAGTGCGCCGGATTATAAACTTTCAGGAACGCCATAAAGTGATTCTTCAGGATCAGATTTTCCACTTCCTGTGGATGAACCTGAAAATAATTCTGAATCGCGACCAGCGACAGTTTCCGTCGCGAAATTTTTCCTGCTTTAACCAGCGCCATTCCCAGGCCCGAATATGTGCGGCCATTGTCCCCGGCATAGCCGATGGTCATCTGTTGGCCGTTGTTCAGGATGACTTTCGCCGAACCTTGAATTTCGGCCACGTACGCATCCAGAGGATTGGCAAACCAGACCAGTTCATGCCCGGCCAGAAGATTGCCCTGGATTAACTGGCGGCGGGTGGGAAACCGTTTGTAACCGCCGCCGGGAAGCAATTGACCAAGCACCTGCCCGGTAATCGGATTGCTGACCAGATTTTTCGGCCGCTTGTAAACCGGGTATTGGTACTGCGCTGTGCGGGTAAGGCTGCCGTAAAGAATTGGTGTGTAATATCCGGTATACCATACGCTGCCACGGTCGTCGTAACCTTTGGCAATATACACATCATAACGGGTGTCAATCATTTGCTGGAATTCAGCCGCCGAGGCAATGTTCCGCACCATGTACCTGAAGTCGTAAAGGCTGGCAAGCTCCTGCTGATGGGTAATCGGACCATCGGGAAAGAACATATGGCTGGATTTTGTATTCATGAACTGGATGGAACGGTTGATGGCGGTTATCAGTCCAGCTTTATTCATGAATGCGGCCTGCATGTTGGGATATTCCGAAACAGGCAGTTTGCGGAGTCCCCATTCGCCCGGAGCCAACTGATGGTCCACATTAAGGTGTGGCGCGGGAACCACGGTATTGTTGTGCGTGGCACAGCCGGCAACGCCCAGAAGCATTGAGGCAATTAACACGGGTACTATCCGAAAACATTTCATAATGGAAATCCTTTTCTTGCACGCATCATTATGCAGCCTTTAAGGTTACTGGTTGGACGCGATTTTGGCAAAACAGAGGTAACCGCGGTGCGGGTCGGTTTGGCAACTCAATGCTGCTGTTTACCTTTCCCAGCGCTTTTCGCGTATTCTACTACGTTGCCATGGGCGAAGAACGTAAATCCGCAATGATATTCTGGGCGCTGTTCGGCGCGGTGGAACTGCTCTGGCTGTTGGCCAGCATGGGGGGGACCTGGTTTGTGGCCCATGCCGTCTATGCGCGCGATCAGCGCTCGCGGCTGGCGCTGGCTTCACAAATTCTGCGGGCTGACCTGGTCGCTTTTCCACCCCACAGCGATAGTTTCGGAAGTTATCTAGCCTGGGCGCAGCGGGTGGTGCCGCTGGTCAACAGGTATGGCCGTCAGTTTGCGGGTATCGGTTACGTTCTGGTCTGGAACCGCAATGGGGATGTAGCTTTTCTGGCGGTTCGTGAGGGTAACGCCTTCGACTTGGTGGCTCCTCTGGTGGACCATGTGCTAAGCCCACAGGCTTGGGCCGCCCCGGATGCAACCGGGATTTCGCCGTTCCGTCACATCAATCGACTGCCTTGGGTTCAGTCCGGCAATTTTATTGATTTCACTACTTATTTTAACGCTCCGCCGATCCGCCATTCGCAGACAGCCAAACGGTTTCACGGTTATATGAGCATGGGGCTAAGCGAAAGCTGGCTCGCCAGCCGGTTTGTAACCGCGGCGCGGCGCCCTTTGGAAATATCGTTGTTGATCGCGCTGGGCGGAATGGCCGCGCTGGGATTTCTATTTTTCCTGGTCATGCGGCGATTTGAATACGCCCGCCAGCAATATGCCCAGACGCTGCGTGCCCGAACAAGTTTATTAAGTGAACGCGGGATGCTGGCTTCTGTGCTGGCCCATGAGGTCCGATCTCCCTTGACCGCCTTGCGTTTCAACCTCCATTTTCTCCGCAGCCTGGTGGAGGCACCAATTGTCGAACGCGATCGACAGATTGAAATGACGCACGCCTGCGAACGCGAGGTTCGGCGACTGGATCTGATGCTGGACGATTTCCTGCAGCGCACACAGATTATCACCGACGCGCGGGATGCTTCGCTGAATACGGTGGTGGCTGAAGCTCTGGATTTCCTGCATTCGGCAATGGAAAGTCAGGCTATTCGTGTCATTACCCATTTGCAGCCTGGCGATGTGCAGGTCTCAATTGGAGCGGACGAATTGCGGCAGGTGCTGCTGAATTTGTGTGCTAACGCGCAGGATGCCATGCCACGCGGCGGTACGCTGGCGGTTTCCACGGTCGCCGAAGCCGACAGTGCCCTGTTGCTGATACGCGACAGTGGTGTGGGTATTGATCCAACCGTGCAATCTCGCGTTTTCGAGCCTTTTTTTACTACCAAGCCGCGCGGGAGTGGACTGGGGTTGGCCCTGGTTCGGCGGGTTATAAGCGGAGCGGGCGGCACTATATTATTTGAAAGCGAGCCAGGAAAAGGAACCACATTTCGAATTGTGCTGCCCCGCAGCGTTGCGCCGCAGCCGCGGCAGGAGTTTCCTGCCGCCGGGACGATGGAACAGGATAGCCACTCAGGCAATTTGCCCCGACCGTATCCGGCGGCGAAACCGCCGGATGCGGAATAATTCCTGACTGGATAAGAATTCGCATTTTGGCAGACTGAATTTATGCAGGTACAGTTCTGGCCGGTCGATTATTACAATACGTTCTTGAACAGGCATGCTTGCCCGACTTGGCTGGGCGGACGGCAACCAGAGGAGGTTTCAACTGATGATGTACGAAAAGAATCCGGCAAGTCCCATTGACCCAACCGCACGCGATATGTGGCGCGTCTTCCGTATCATGGCGGAATTTGTGGAAGGGTTCGAGGCGCTGGCCAATCTTGGGCCCGCTGTTACCATCTTCGGATCTGCGCGCACGCCCCGCAACCATCCGGATTACTGCCGCGCCAGAGACCTGGGGGCCATGCTCGCACATCACAAATTTGCCGTGATCACCGGTGGTGGCCCCGGCATTATGGAAGCGGCCAATTCCGGAGCGAGGGATGCCGGTGGTGTATCAGTTGGATTGAATATAAGCCTTCCTGCTGAACAGTACGCCAATCAGTACCAGACTATCAGCCTGAATCATCATTATTTTTTTGTACGCAAAACCATGTTTATCAAATACGCCCATGCGATCGTCTGCTTTCCGGGCGGTTATGGAACTATGGACGAATGCTTTGAAATTCTTACACTCATCCAGACCCTGAAAATTGATCCGCGTCCCGTGGTGCTGGTGGGCGTTAAATTCTGGACCGGTCTGGTAAACTGGCTTCGTGATACGATGGGCCATGACCACAAGACTATCAATCTCGCGGACCTCAATATTTTCCGGCTGGTCGACAGCGCACAGGAAGCCTGTGAAATTATTCTTGAATCAGAGCAGGGGCGCTGCTGGGGGCCGGCACCATCAGGCTTTTCGGGATTAAACGCCGACCAGCCTCCTTCGCCGGAGGGCACACGATACGGCCCGATTCCGCAGGTGCGGCACGAAATTATTCAACAGCCGGATTTGCCAATAGTGGCTACCTCCCGGCGCAAAAAGCCGCGACGCGGTGTGGTTGGCCGCCGTCCGCCGCGCCGTCGACCTGTGATTCGCGGTTGAGTGCCCGTTACCGGCGGGCGGATTGCCTTGGGAGTATCCGCTTGTCAGCCGACTCCCCCTTCTTCACTGCGACCAAAAAGCAAGTCTACCAGCGGGCGGTCGCTCTGATCAAAGAAAATATATACATGGTCGCCGGCCTGCAGCACCGTTCCACCGCGCGCCGCCACCAGATTACCATTACGCACTATAAGCATCACCGCCGCGGTGGGGGGCAGTTCCAGATCACTAAGTTTTGCGCCGCAAACCGCGACCGACGGCTCAATAAGATAGGACTTCATTTCGCTGGTTAGCGGGCGGGGTGAATTAATTTCAAGGACCGCTTCGGGCGCGGGCTTTTCGTCAGAGGCGAGTCCCAGCCGCCGGGTCGCCCAGCGAATAGTTGAGCCGGGAAAGATGGTGTTAATGACCACCACGAAAAACACAATATTGAATATGTTTTGTGCACCGGGCAGGTGGGCCATAAGGGGAAAGGTGGCCAGAATAACCGGTACCGCCCCGCGTAATCCGACCCAACCGATAAACGCAGTTTCCCGCGCCGAAAACCGCAGTGGTAACAGACATATGGCTACTGCGACAGGACGGGCAATGACTGCCAACAGCACGGCTATGGCCAGACCAATCCAAGCCACGTGCAGCAATTCGGACGGAAGCACCATAAGCCCCAGCATCAAGAACATGCCGATTTGCGCCAGCCACCCCAACGCTGCGTGCACACGCACCAAACCGCCGCGATAGGGCAGTGTAGGAGCATTTAAGAAAACGCCGGTAAGGTATACTGCCAGAAAGCCGCTTCCGTTGATCAGCGTGGTCCCGGAATAGCTTACCAGCGCTGCCGCCAGCGTGAATACGGGTACGAGGCCTGAGGTGCTTAAGGTGGCGCGACGAAGCACGTACCTCGCGCCGATGCCCACGCCAATGCCGACGGCCGCTCCAATTCCCAGTTGTATGGGAATGTTCAGCAGCAGCTTCCAGATGGATTCCTTATGCTTTTCGATGATTGCGATGACCAGGGTTGTGAGCATGACGGCCGTCGGATCGTTGAAGCAGGATTCAATTTCTATCAGCCGGCCCAGTTTTGGTTTCAGATTCAGTTTGCCAGCCCGCAGGACCGAAAATACTGCCGCAGCATCGGTGCTCGACACCACCGCCCCGATCAACATGGATTCTGAAAGACTCAGTCCGCAAAGGCTTGCCACCAAAGCGGTCAGCGCGGCGGTAAGCACTACACCCAGCGTAGCCAATAATGAGGATGCCCAAAGGACCTTGCGGATTTCAGTTGCCGTCGTATTAAAGCCGCCTTCAAAAAGAATCAGCACCAATGCGATTGTGCCGAGCCGATATGCGAAATGAAAATTATGGAGCCAGATTCCACCAAAACCTTCGGGCCCTCCCAGCATACCCAGAATAAGCAGCAGCAGTACGGTCGGAACCCCAAGTCGGTCCATGGCGCGGCTTGAAAGCACGGCAATAAGCATCAGAATGCCGAAGATCATCAGCATGACCGCGGTGGCCAGCGGTTCGGTTGCCATGACCATAGCATTGACTGTGGCGCATAAATGTGTTGCCGTTACGAACATGGTCGCTATGTTAATGCCAGGAAGGGCCAAACCCAACATCGGAGCAGCCGCCAGGGCGGAAACAGAAGTTCCTGGTCGTGCTACTGTCCAGTCCTTCGGCGTCGGGTCCACTTGAACAACGGGATATCAAATACATAGGGATCTTTACATTAGTGGTTCATTTCTGTCGAAATTTATTCATCCGATGGATCCGTGTGCTTGACGATGGATGTCTCTTTTTAACCAACGGTTGTGTCTGACACAGAATTCTCAGTGAATCAAAGTTTGAGAATTGCCGGGCCGGGTGGGGGTGCGGTTGGCAAAAGTCGTCCCCGTGCCACGCACGGTAAACGTACTGGGCATCAGATGCCCCAAGTGCAGATGCGCACAATGTTAAACAGCATGGCAAAACCTACGTTGTGGTCTGTCAGGCTGGTTCCATAGATCGGTGGGCAAGGAACATGTTCATAGAACCGACGTCAAGTTGTTTTAAAATGCCCGGAGAATTTAAATTCCCGACCGCCTGAAAGCTGCAGTGTAATATTATTCACGCCTGTGGACTCCACGTGAGTTCAGACGCGTGTCAACGGTTGGAGCGGCCCACAAGGAAGTAGATGATGGAGCCGACCAAAGGTAGCAGAAACATGAGAATAACCCAGAGAATTGTGTGCAGGAACGGCTTGCGGCTCAGCACTACATCCACCAGCATCCAGAGCCAGAATAAAAAGGCGATCACGCATAGAATGCCGTAGAAAAACGCGATGACAAGATGTGCACCGGAAAATACCATGGGGTGAATACTCCGTCTTTCCTGTTCGCGGTTCTGCACCGCAACGGATCATACGTCCAGATTCTTTACTTCAAGTGCGTGCGCTTCAATAAACTGCCGGCGGCGTTCCACATCTTCACCCATCAGGGTGCTGAACATGGCTTCGGCGTTGCTTGCTCCTTCGAGTGTGACGCGAAGCAGTGTGCGGCGCGCGGGATCCATGGTGGTGATCCAGAGTTCTTCGGCGTTCATTTCGCCCAGACCTTTAAATCGCTTGACTTCAATGCCCTGCTGAGCGATTTCATTGATGACGGCCACAATATCCGAAAGTCCGGCGATGTCGCGGCGGAAATCTTCGCCGTTGATCATGAGGTAGCCAGTCATTTTGCGTTCTCCGCTGTCGGTTTCCTCCACCTTCAACAGATAATCTTCAATGGGAAGTTGGAGTTCACGAAGTTTTTCAAAAACGCGCTCGAGTTCGCGGTTTTCGTGAAGTTCCTCATTTTTTTCAAGGCGAGCCTGAGCCTTTTTCTTTTCTTCAGCTCGTTTGGCGCGGTCGGCTTTGCTTGGGGCATCGCCGTTGCCGTTGCCTGCGGCATCAGCCGATTCCACAGCGCGGGCGATGGACTGAAGTTCATCGACCTGGTTCTTCTCAACAAATGTTTCATAGTCTTCCACATTGTGGAAAAAGTGTTCCTTGTCATCCAGAATCACGTGGTAAAGCGGCAGAATTCCGTTTGCCTGGCGCAGGGAAAGCAGGCGGGAAAACGGCAGGCCGCGGCGCTCTGAAACTTGGGCAAGGTCCTGTATCTGTTCCAGAAGTTGAACAAGCTTTTTGAGTTCCGCACCTTTGTAGCGGACTTTTTCGTTTCCCTTTTTGTCGCGCACAATCAAGGTTGTGCCATCCACGCCAAGGTCCAGTCGGATTTTACGCATGGCGGCTTCATTGCGGACATATTCAACATGCTTTTTGCGTGTAATCTGGTAGAGCGGCGGCTGGGCAATGTAGACGCGGCCATCTCGGATAAGCGGGTTAAGCTGACGGAACAGGAAGGTCAGCAGCAGGGTGCGAATGTGGGAACCATCCACATCGGCGTCCGTCATGATAACAAGTTTGCCATAACGAAGTTTGGACATGTCCATATCATTGGCACCAATTCCGCAGGAGAGCGCCTGCACAATTGTGCGAATTTCTTCATGGCCCAGGATTTTGTCCACACGGGCCTTTTCCACGTTAAGAATTTTTCCTTTAATGGGCAGAATGGCCTGAAAAACGCGATCGCGGCCGGCCTTGGCGGTCCCACCGGCTGATTGCCCTTCCACAATGTAAAGTTCGGTGGATTCCATGTCGCGGCTTGAGCAGTCGGAAAGCTTCCCGGGCAGGCCGCCACTGCTAAGCGCTCCCTTGCGGGTTAATTCGCGAGCTTTGCGCGCCGCTTCGCGGGCTTGTCTGGCCAGGACACCTTTCTGAATAATTTTTTTAGCATCGCCGGGATGTTCTTCCAGCCATTGGCCCAGGGCTTCGTTGACGGCGCTGGAAACAAAGCCATCGACTTCGCCGTTGCCAAGTTTGTCCTTGGTTTGGCCTTCAAACTGCGGGTTGGGAACTTTGACGGAAATAATGGCGGAAAGTCCTTCGCGCAGATCGTCGCCGTTGGGCATTTCCTTTTCATCTTTTATAAGGTTGTTGGACTTGGCGTAAAAATTCAGCGTGCGGGTAAGCGCGGTTTTGAAGCCGGAAAGGTGGGTTCCGCCGCCGGGGGTGTTAATGTTGTTGGCAAAGCTGTGGAGGCTTTCGGCGTAGCCATCGTTGTATTGCATGGCGACCTGAACGGAGAGAGGGTTGTCCTTGCCGACTTCCTCTTTTTCCAGATAGACGACCTGATTGTGAACAACATCTTTGCCTTCGTTCAATTGTTTAACGAATTGAATGATGCCTTTGGTGTATTTGAATTCATCTTTTTTTCCCGTCCGTTCATCTTCCAGATAAAACGCCAAACTTTCGTTCAGATAGGCGAGTTCGCGGCAGCGGGCGACAATGCGTTCGTAATCAAAAGCCGTATCGGCAAAAATTGTGGGATCGGGCTTGAAGGTGATTTTTGTGCCGGTTTTCACGCGTTTGCCGACCGTTTTCAAGTCGGATTTCTTAATGCCACGCTCAAACGCCATGGTGTAAACTTTGCCATCGCGGCTGACTTCGGCTTCGGTCCATTCAGAAAGGGCATTGACAACCGAAGCTCCGACACCATGGAGTCCGCCGGACACTTTGTAACCGCCGCCGCCGAATTTTCCACCGGCGTGCAGGTCGCACATGACCACTTCAAGAGTGGATTTTTTTTCCGTAGGGTGCATGCCGACGGGAATTCCTCGGCCATCGTCAGTGACACTGGCCGAGCCATCGGGATGCAGCGTAACCCAGATATTTTCACAGTGGCCGGCCATGGCTTCGTCAACGGAATTGTTGACAATTTCCCAGACCAAATGGTGCAGGCCGCGCGTGGTAGTATCGCCAATGTACATACCGGGCCGCTTGCGGACAGGCTCAAGGCCTTTTAGAGCCTCAATTGCGGATTCATCATATGCGGCGACAACGACGGAACCGGGCTGATCCTTAGCCATGAGTGCTCCTGTTTGGGGCGGGAAAAGTCACATTTTTTTAGGGATTCACAACCATCCGTGACGTCACAAATTCCGCCGATTTTACTGCCCGCTTCTACACGCAGCGGGGAAATAGAGAGTATATACGAAAGTGGGCTTTTTCACAATGCGGCCGGGGGTAAAAAGTGCTGGAAAATATGGGGGTTTATAGACGTTCTTTGCCGAGGTTTGAACGCGTGATACGGGCGGAATTTTGGCAGTTCTGCACGGCAGATTGCGATTAGGGCCGGTGGGGGCCTGGAACAGTATGGGGGACAGAATGCCGGACTTATTCAGATAATTCGCGGGCCACCACAAGGCGTTTACGACCAGCCTGCAGGTCGGCCTGCAAACGGGAATCGGATTGTTTGGCATGGGGCGACCTTAATTGATGTTGAAGCGAGATAAGTTCGCGGCGGATGCGAATGGCGATGTCATCCGGGGACAGATTTTCCAGTTCGGAATATTGAATTGGTTTGCCATAGCGGATTCGGATGGGGCTGGGCCGCGGCAGGCGACGGCCACGAGGCCACGCTTCATAGGCACCTTCAACTACCACGGGAATGAGCGGAACTTTGGCCCGGCGGACAATAATGGCTACGCCTGCGGCGACCGCCCCGATAGACCCATCTGCGGTGCGAGTGGCTTCCGGAAAAATGTTAACCAGATACCCTTTGGCCAACCGATCGAGAGCTTCGCGAATGGCGCTGGAATCCGCCCGTCCGCGGCGGATGGGGAAGGCGTTGGTGACTTCAAACAGATATTGAATAATGCCCCCGCGGAAAAGTGATTCGCGTGCCATGTAATGAATCTGGCGTTTAAGTGCAATCCCGATTAGCCATGGGTCCAACATGCTTTGATGGTTGGTTACCAGAATAGCCGCGCCTTTGCCCGGCACATTTTCGCTCGCGGAAATGCGAATGTGGAACAGCAGCACGGCGATAAACTGAAAAAATACGCGGCCAACGCCCCATAAAAACGCCTGCAGTTTTCCGGTTCCCTCGCCCCGAAAGATGTATGGCCGCGCGTGCGAGTCCTCTGGCGTCGTCATGGTGCCACCGGGTTTGGGGAAAAAGTGATGCGGCGGGCGAGTTCATTCACCACCTGCTCGAGCGACAAATGGGTGGTATCAACAATACAGGCGCCCTTGGGAATGGCCAGCGGGCCGGTAGCGCGGGCTTGGTCCTGGGAATCACGTGTTTGTAACTGCTGAACCATATCGTGCAGCGTAATTGGTGTGCCCTTGCGGGCTAATTCTGCAACGCGACGGCGGGCGCGTTCCTCTATATTCGCATCAAGGTAAAATTTATAGGCAGCGTGCGGAAATACAACCGTTCCCTGGTCGCGCCCTTCAGTCACGATCGCCCCGATTTTCTCAGCGATCAGCCGCTGCGATTGCACAAGTGCCGATCGAACGGCGGGGTTGTCCGCGGCGGTATAGGTTAAACGGGTAACCTCCGGGGCACGAATAGCTTCCGCCACATCGCGGCCATTAAGGAGGATATGGGCCGGTTGTCGCGACCAGTCGAAATCCAGTTTCAATGAATTGACACGTAAAGCCATGGCTTGTGGATCGTCAGTTAGCCCCTGCTCCATTGCATCCAGGGCGACGGCACGGTACATGGCACCGGTATCCAGATGGTGAAAACCAAGGGCTTCCGCCAATCGATGGGCCACAGCCGACTTACCGGACCCGGCGGGGCCATCTAAGGTGATGACAAACGGCTTTCGGGGGTTAGGTTGTGTCATTATTTGCCAATCCGTGTCATTTCCGGTCGTATCTGGTTCCGCATCCATAGCCCAAAAAAGGCAAAATTCGGCTAAAATTTGCATCACTCTAATTCGTGGACTATAGTCCATATCAAGAGCTTATACGGGAGATTGTGAACCAAAATTAACCTTTGCACAACCAGACTATTACTTTGTCCTTCTCTCCCCTCCGGTAGGCGGGCTGGCGTATGCCACCTGCCTACTTTTTTTATACGTGAAAACCGCAGCCGTCAAGCTTGCACCGCGGAAGGATCGCCCAGAAAGCGCAGGCTTGCGCAAGCAATGAACCCTGTGCGTTGCTCTGCTTCAAATGCGGGACGTGGCAACCATCCAGCCGGTCGAATGTGGATAGATCGTCAACTCATGTCGGCCTGGGCAAGCAGTTGTCATTAGCCGGCACGCACTATATGACCTGCGTTTCAGATTTAACCCGGTGCACGACAGCCAGAAGCGCGGGAAGCACCACCAGCGTCAGCGGCAACTGAAACAGCAGGCCGGTGATAATGGCAATTGCCAACGGCTGCTGCATCTGGGCACCCTGTCCCATACCCATCGCCAGGGGCAAAAGCGCCAGAATAGCGGCCAGTGTGGTCATGGCAATGGGTCTCATGCGGTTTTTTCCGGCGGTTACAAGACGCCGCATGACTGATTTTTCAGAGCGCATTTCATGAACTTCTGAATAATAGAAAATAGCGACTTCAGTAACAATTCCGACCACCATGGTCATGCCCATCATGGAGGAGACATTAAGTTCCGTATGTGTGGCCCATAAACCGATAAATACCGTGGCCAGCGCCAGCAGCGGAATAGCCAACAGCGCCAGCGCCACGCGGAAATGCTCATAAAGAAAAAGTAGCACCATGAACACCAGAAGCACCGCGGAAATCATCACAATCAGCAGGCCGTGGAACGCGATCTGCTGTTGCCTGTACAGCCCGCCAAGGGAGAAGTAAACACCGGAATCAAACATTCCGGGTTGCGCCAGCACCTGCTTAACCGCCGCTACGGTGGACCCCATATCCCGTCCGCTAATACGGGCCTTCACCGCGACCATGCGTTTAAGATTATCTCGCATGATTTCCTGCTGGCCGCGCAGAATTTTGAGCGTCGCGACCATTTTCACGGGAAATACATGACCATCCGGGGCGCGCAGCGCCAGATTGCCGATGTCTCGAATAGTGGCGCGGCGGGCGGCGGGAATCCAGACGCGTACGCCGATCATCTGGGGGCCGCGCTGAACATGTGTGGTCAGGGTACCGGTAAGATATTCCTTCAGACGCCGCGTAATAGAGTCCGCCGTCATGCCCTGAAGTGCGGCCTCCACCCGATTGATGCGAATGTCCAGTGCATCGCCGGATAGCACGATACCGCTGCGGGCTTCCACTACTCCGGGAACTTTTTGTATGGCGGCCTTGATGCGGCGGGCTTCGCGGTCAAGCTCGGATCGGGAATTGGAAAATATTTTAATTTCGATGGGCTGCGGCACCGCGGTTAAATCGCCGATTAAATCCTGCATCAATTGCGCTGTTTCAATATTCAGACCGGGCACCCGCCGATGCACCTGCCGGCGGATGGAATTCATAATCTGGCTTATGCCGGGCCTGGGCATGCCTTTCAAGCGAACAAAAAAGTCGCCCGTATATGGCTCGGTTAAGCCGCCACCCAGTTGCAACCCAGTCCGGCGGGAAAACGTATCCACCCATGGATTGGCCAGCAAAATCCTTTCTACCAGGTGCAACATGCGATTGGTTTCATGCAGCGAAGTGCCGGGTTTGGCGACGTAATCCAGAATAAATCCGCCTTCATCCATGCGCGGCATGAATCCGGAACCGACGTTTTTCCACGCAAGCCAGCCGGCCACTAGCAGCGGAATAATCAATGCTGTCAGCAGCCAAGGGCGTCGGAGTATACGCACCATGGTCCATTCGTAAATGCGGTGGCACCATTCGGTAAATCGACCCCCTTCCTTCTGGTTGGCATCCCCGGCGGTCAGTAATCTGGCGGTCAGTACAGGCACGGCAAGCCAGGCGACAAGGAAGGAAATAAAAAGTCCCGCTGCCATGGTAATGGAAAGCGCTTTGAAGAATGCCCCTGTTACGCCAGAAAGGAATGCAAGCGGCGCGAAAATAATCATAGTGGAGGCGGACGAGCCTGTCAGCGGGCGGGTAAATTCACGGGTAGCCAGGACAATGAGTTGGCGCTGGTCCCTTTCGCTGGCCCCACGAATGCGGCGGACAATGTGTTCCACCATGACAATCGCGTCGTCGATAATCAGACCGACCGCCGCGGCCATACCGCCCAGGGTCATAATGTTGAAACTCATGTGCAGAAGGTAAAGCAGCAAAATGGTCGCGGCAAGCACCGCCGGCACGCAAAGTGCGGCGATCAGAGTAATTTTCCAGTTTCGCAGAAAGACCAGCAGTACCACAATGGCCAGCAGCACCCCAACGATGACCGCATCGCGCACGGAAACCGCGGAAGCCAGGATAAGCTGGCTTTGGTCATACCATGTGGAAATATGAACACCGGTCGGCAAAAGACGCCGATAGGCGTTGAGCTTTCGTGTGATGTGTCGGGCAATTCGCACCGTATTTCCGCCGGGCTGCTGAAACACCTGAAGCAGAACAGCGTTCTGGCCGTCGGCAGTGACGCGAACCCATTGCGGGCGGGTGGATTTTTCGACCCGCGCCACATCCGCAAGGCGAACAATTCCATTCGCACCGGAGCGCAGTATTGTCTGACTGATCTGGTGGAGGCTTTTGTAGCGCGTATCGGCAATAATCAGATAAAGCCGGTCGTGGTCTTCCATGCGGCCCACGGAGGTCAGTACGTTGGATGTGGACAACGCACGGGAGACCGCGCCAAGCGTAAGCCCATAGGATTCCAGGCGACCAGGATTAACTATCACGCGATATTCTTCCACCGCGCCGCCCTGCACCTGCACGCGGGCCACACCATGCACGGTGGTCAGCAGTGTGCGGAGTTTATATTCAGCGATATAGCGCAATTGCACAGGCGAAAGCCGGTGCGACGTCAGGCTATAGCCAAGCACCGGAAAATTAGTGGTATCCATCCGTTTGGCACGAAAATCGGTGCCGGGGGGCAATTTGTTTAATATGCCATCAAGCTGAGATTGCACTTGCAGCAGGGCGCGTGCCATATTTGTGCCCCACGCAAAATTCACCACGACTTCGGCGCTGCCGCGCGAGGTAGTGGATTTTACGCCGCGCACCCCCGGTACACTGCGCAGTGCTTCTTCGACCGGATATGTCACAGCGACGGCCATGCGGGATGCGGGCCGGTCGCCGGCATCCACGTTGACTTCAATGCGCGGAAAGCTGACACGCGGGAAGAGTGAAACCGGCAGGGAAAATCCCGCCAGAATGCCGCCGGTTGCCAGCATCAGAATCAGGAAAATAATTGACCGCGTA